>JADFQA010000002.1 GCA_022562055.1 Acidobacteriota bacterium
CCGGCAGGCATCATCGCAGGCATCACAAGCTCTGGGCAAGACACATGGACCGCAACACTTACGGTATCAGCGACTGCGGCTGCCAGCCTTGGGAGTTTCACGATCCAGTTCGAGGAGAACGGTGTCAGCCCCGCTGATTCGTGTTCTCAGTCTGTCCAGGTAGTCGCCACCACCACAACCACAACCACGACTACAACCACCACCACGACCCGCCCGCCGGTGGTCACAACCTCACCTCCAACCACCACGACTACCACGCCGCCGACAACGACTACATCCACGACAACAACAACGACTACTACGTCGACAACCGAACCTCCACCGTCGACGACCACGACAACCGAGCCTCTTCTCGTGACGACAACGATCGTTGCGGTAGGCCCACTCGATCCCGGGGGCGGCAGCGGGACTCCGCCGATTATCCCGATCCTCGGCGGAATTTTTGTCATCGCGTTCGGAGGCGCGCTAGTTTTGCTCAGACCCGACCAGGCGGGTTTCGTAGCTCGAGTGCGGGCTATGGGAAGTGCCGGAGCCGTAACACGCAGCCGCTATGGCCGCCGCCGCGCAGTTGGGCAGTGGATGAGGGACCTGCCCATCATCTCCGCATTGGGTAGTCGCAGTCGACTCAAAGGGCCGTCGATGAGCCAGCGGGTGAAGACTTCATCGTTGGCAAGATCAGTCAAGAAACCCGCCCGAACACCGGTCGCGGCGACACCGAAAGAGTCGTGGAAGTCACGTCTCAAGGACTCAGACATGGCGGACGCCATCAGGGCTCGCAAGGCGGCTAAACGAGTGCGGGCACAAATCAAGAGCCGCAAAAAGGCCAAATAGATCCCGTCAAAGACCGGATTGGTCAGCCCGACTATCTACGACGGTGTCGCCGTGCTCGGGAGATGTTCGATGAAAAATTCCGCCATACGCTCGATTGCATCTTTGGCGGTGAGGTAGTCATGACCGTCGAGATCGTCGTCAAGGAACTCTGATCCGACGTCGCCATAGAGCACGACCTCCGTCTGCGGGGCGTTCGCGCGGAATTGCTTGATGTCTTCCGGCGACACGAACTCGTCGTCCTTGCCGTAGAGGGCAAGCAACGGGACCTGTGCGGCCGCGTATTCGTCGATGAGGAACGCCCCGACAAGTGCAATCGCCGCCACGCCCTCAGATGAAGCCAGCGGCCCGCCAAACCGACTCCCCGCACCGTGGACGATGACACCGAACCCATCACCGGCGCTTGACCAAACCGACGCACGGTTGGCGACAAACGACGCCACATGGTTGACATCTCTGGTGCCACGCAGCAGTGGCACTTGGTCGAGCGCGCGGTTGGCGTCGTCGTTGGAGATATCAGGGGGTGCGGTGTCGCCGCGATATACGTCGGGGACTACAACGGCAACACCATGGCGGGCCAGCCGGCGGGCGACGTCACGCATGGCTGACGTGGCGCCACGGCCACCCGGCACCATAACGACCGTCGGCCACTCCCCAGTGAGATCTGGACGAGCCAGGTAGCCGATGTGAGATTTGGCGCCGAGGGAAATATTGGTCGTTCCAAACAGAATCGGAACGGTGCCCTCGCCCTTCAGAACGCTAACCACGCCGTATTACTCCTTGCCGCTTCACTGACCGGTATTGCCGGCAGAGAGAGTAGCCGCTCGCACGTGACGGACCTCGCTTGCCACGAGACGCTGATCACCGTGCGCCGTTCGAACAAGTAGTTCTCCGCCACACAACACGTCGACCGCCATTGCGGGTCCCCCACCGTCCCACGTAATGAGTCTCCCGATGGTTGAGCAGCGCTCGATGTATTCGGTTCGTGGCCAGCGGTTGGCATCCGCGGCGCACACCGCCAGAAGGCGTTTGGCAATCTCGTTCGCCAGCGTGGCCGTGGATCCTGCCGTTACATCGGCCGCTTGACGCAGCAGCCCCGTTGCTCCTGTTGGCGCCTCGCGCCACACGAGGTTCATCCCAAACCCGGCAACCACCAAATCGCCTCTCGCCTCGACGAGAATTCCCCCAACCTTCATTTCGCCAACCGTAAGATCGTTCGGCCACTTCAGATCAACCGCAACTCCGAAGACCGCTTGGGTTGCAGCGACGACCGCCACGCCGGCGACAAGAGGAATACGACCCCAATCACTCGCTGCCCACCGTGGATAAAATGCCAAGGACATAAAGAGATTCTTGTCCGCCTGCCACCACTGATGCCCCGCACGACCCCGCCCCGAGACTTGCTCATCGGCGGTCACCAGCACATTTTCTCCGGTCGACTTTGCCAGGGTCAGAGCCACGTCCTGTGTAGAGTCAACTCGCTGCCTATGCTCGATCGCGTAGGGTGTATCCATACTCGCACTTCAAGAGTCCAATAACTGACATAGGCTGATCGTACCTGGGGAACGTGTGTCCATCGAACAGAAAATTGAACATCTCCGGCAGCTCCACGAAGAGGCCAGAAAACCCGCAAGCCAACGCGCCGCGGACAGGCAGCACGACAGGGGCAAGCTGACTGCTCGAGAACGTATCAACCTGTTGCTCGATAAGGACTCGTTTCAAGAACTCGATGCCCTCACCAGGCACCAACAAACGGGCGCCGGTATCGAGCAACACTGGCCTCTCGGCGATGCGGTGATTACCGGTTTCGGAAGTGTCGACGGGAGAATGATTTTTGTCTTCGCTGAGGATTTCACCGCATTCGGCGGCTCGCTCGGCGAGGTCGTCGCCGAAAAGATCATCAAGATCATGGACCTCGCGATGGAAAGTGGAGCACCTGTTGTCGGCCTCAAAGACAGCGGAGGGGCGCGCATCCAAGAGGGGGTTGCCGCGCTGAACGGCTACGGGGAAATTTTCGAGCGCAACGTACGAGCCTCGGGGGTCATCCCTCAGATCTCAGTCATCATGGGACCGTGCGCCGGAGGCGCCGTGTATTCACCGGCCATCACAGACTTTGTGTACCAGGTAGAGGGCACGTCGCACCTCTTCATCACAGGACCCGACGTCATCAAGGCAGTCACGGGCGAGGACATCACCATGGAGGAGCTAGGCGGAGCTGCGGTGCATTCGTCCAAGAGCGGCGTGACGCACTTTGTGGCTCATTCCGAGGAGGAGGTCCTTGAGGCGGTGCGTTATCTCTTGTCGTTTCTCCCCAAGAACAACCAAGAACTGCCGCCGTACTTCACGCCGATCGACACACCAGACCGTATGGCGGAGGAACTCACCACCATGGTTCCGGATGCGCCCAATCAGCCCTATGACATGGTCGAACTGATTGAACATGTCACGGACGACGGTGAGTTCTACCAAGTACATGAGAACTTCGCCGGCAACATCGTGGTGGGGTTTGCACGTCTCGACGGGTACTCCATTGGAATTGTTGCCAATCAACCAGCGGTGCTAGCCGGCACGCTCAACATCGAAGCATCCGAAAAGGCGGCCCGCTTTGTCAGGTTCTGTGACGCGTTCAACATCCCGATTGTAACGTTCGTCGATGTCCCTGGATTTCTGCCCGGGGTCGAGCAGGAACATTCGGGGATCATCCGCCACGGTGCAAAACTGCTCTACGCCTACGCCGAGGCGACTGTACCGAAACTCACCATGATGATCCGTAAGGCATACGGTGGTGCGTACATTGTGATGAGCGCGAGATCACTGAAGGCCGACTTTGTGTACGCGTGGCCCAGCGCCCAAGTCGCAGTGATGGGCGCCCTCGGGGCGGTGAACGTCATCAACAGGCGTGAGATCGCTGAAGCAGACGACCCAGAGGCGAAACGAGCCGAGCTGGTCGCCGCGTACGAAGAGAAGTTCTCGAACCCGTATATCGCAGCTGAACGTGGCTGGATCGACCAGGTCATAGAGCCTCGCGAGACGCGGCTAACGCTTATCCGCGGTCTCGAAGTGCTACGCACCAAGCGGGTGCAAAGACCACCACGCAAACACGGCAACATCCCGCTGTGACTTCGTGTGGCGGGCGGTGAAATGCCCGCTGTACGACGGATCTGAGTTGGAGGATTTAGGATGGCGTTGTGAAATCGGTACTCATTGCAAACCGCGGCGAAATAGCGATCCGAATCATTCGCGCTGCCCGCGAACTCGGCCTACGAACGATCGCCGTGTACTCAGAGCTCGACCGCGAGTCGATGCACAGCAAACTCGCCGACGAGGCGTACTACATCGGCGGTTCGCCAGCCGCCGAGTCATACCTCAACGCTGCGAACATCCTCAAAGCGGCCAAGGAATCAAAGGCCGATGCCGTCCACCCGGGATATGGGTTCCTCGCGGAGAATGCTGAATTTGCCCAGGCTGTGCTCGACGCTGACATCGTTTGGGTCGGTCCACCGCCAGATGTGATCGCCACAATGGGTGACAAGGTGCAGTCGCGCAAGACAGCCGCAGCAGCCGGGGTCCCCAGCGTCCCCGGCACCGCCGACCCCATTGAATCCGCCGAGGCTGTCCGTGAGTTCGCTGCAGAACACGGCTTCCCAATCGCCATCAAGGCAGCGCATGGCGGAGGTGGCAAGGGTCTCAAGGTGGTCCGTGCAATGGAGGACATCGAAGACGCGTTCGAGAGCGCTCGACGTGAGGCGGACGCGTGGTTCTCGAACCCCGCCGTCTACGTGGAACGTTACCTTGACCGCCCTCGACACATCGAGGCGCAGATCATTGCGGACACCCATGGCAACATTTCGTTCCTCGGCGACCGCGACTGCTCAATGCAACGCCGTCACCAAAAGTTGATTGAGGAAAGCCCAGCGCCAAATTTCTCTGCGCAACAGCGGGCGGCGTTGGGAGAAGCCGCAATGAAGATTTGCAGAGCATCAGGGTACATCAACGCAGGAACCATCGAGTTCCTGCTTGACAGTGACGGTTCGTTCTATTTCCTTGAGATGAACACTCGTATCCAGGTCGAGCACACCGTGACGGAGATGGTCACGGGTGTCGATCTCGTCAAGGAACAGCTCCGAGTCGCTCGTGGGGATGAACTCTCGATCGAAAGTGTGTACGAACCGTTTGGACACGCCATCGAGTTTCGTATCAACGCCGAAGACCCGAGCCGTAACTTTCTCCCAACACCGGGGGTCATCGTCCAGTATGAGGAGCCCGGAGGTTTCGGCGTGCGGGTCGATTCCGGGGTGACCGCAGGGTCAGCGATCTCGCAGTACTACGACAACCTGATCGCAAAACTGATCGTGTGGGGTCGCGACCGCAACGAAGCTCTTGATCGCGGACGACGCGCGTTGCAAGAGTTCACAATCACAGGCATAGCAACAACCACGCCGGCCCATCTGGTGTTTCTCGATACCGAAACGTTTCGATTGGGCACGCACTACACCACGTTTGTTGAAGACGAAGTCGACCTCAGCAACATCGCCCAACCGATGGCCGCTGCGGTCCCAGAAGACGAGGAACTAGAGCGTCGGACGATGACCGTCGAAGTCGGCGGGCGACGGTTTGGCGTTACGTACTGGTCCCAGGTATTTGCGGGAGTCGCGACCGGGCAAAAAGCTGCACCGCGGCGACGGCCACCCAAACTCGGGCGTGCTGCCGGCCCCGCCGGCGAAGATGGGGTGATCGTCGCACCTATGCAGGGCACCATTGTCAAGGTGTATCACGCCGCCGGGGAATCGGTGAAAGCTGGCGACCCCGTTGCGGTACTCGAGGCCATGAAGATGGAGAACGAGATCAAAGCACCGATCGACGGCGAGATAGTAGACCTCAGGGTGCGACCCGGAGACACGGTGTCTGCCGGCGGCGTGATCATGGTGATTAGGTAACGCACTTGTCGGGTCCGGTTACTATCGGCGTGACCCTGCAAAGTGTAGTGGGAGCCCGTCGGGCTCCCACTACACTTTGCACAAATCGATGGCGCTCGCACCTCGCTGAACACCGTTGACACTATCGTCCAGTCTGCCCGCCTTCGGGCTGGTCTGCACGGCGCTCGCGGTTACTTCAACTACGGCCCAACCTGTCGACCCCTCTAGAGCACTCCGCTAGTCGGAGTCGACACAACACTTGATGATCACCTCAATATGCGAGATCGAAGGCGCATCGTAGGGCCCAACGACATACGAAGTCACGCCGCCTAGGGGACCGAACACATCGCAGACGGTACTGCCGGCCTTGACACCGACCCACTCTATGGTGCAGTCGCCGGAGACCGATATCTTCACGCGATCGGTATCGTATGTGACCATAGTGACGCCGAGAGCGCCGCCGTTCCCGAGGCTATCCCACTCCGAAGAATCGTTCAAGCAGTCGTTCGCCCCTACGCCCCCATTGCCCCAGCTGACACTCGATCCGTTCCAATCCCCTTTGACACGGTAACGAATAAACTCTTCGCACGGTGACGCCTTGGTGGTGGTGGTCGACGAATAGCGAGCGGCTACTCGGCGGCTTCGGCGATGCTTTCTACCAGCGACGGGTGAACCATCAGCGTTTCGAGCAGCACGTCGACTCGCAGATGCGCGGTAACGGCAAGTGCGATCGGGGCGATGAGCTCACTGGCGTGATGCCCGACGACGGTGCCGCCGAGGACGATTCTCGTCGCCGGGTCGGAGATGACCTTGACAAACCCGTGCGGGTTGCCCTGGATCAGAGCCCGTGCATTCGCTGCGAGGGGGACTTTGGTGATCCGCACTTTGCGGCCCTCACTTGCGGCATGGACTTCCTCAAGGCCCACCGAGGCGATCTCTGGTTCGGTAAAGATTGCCTGGGCAACCTTGCCATAATCAAGCGGCACAACCGCATAGTCAACGGCGTGCCGTGCAATCTTGCGACCCTGCATGGTCGCGACCGATGACAACGGCAACTCACCGCAGACATCGCCCGCCGCGTAGATGTGAGAGACGTTTGTAACGTTGTGCTCATCGACCGAGATGTACCCACGATCGGTATCGACGCCAGCCTTCTCAAGTCCAAGATTCTTGCTGTTCGGCACGGCACCGACGGCAAGAAGACAGTGGGTGGCCTCGACCCGGCGGCCGTCTTCGGTGTGGACGACGACACCGTCCGCAGTCCGGTCAATGCGCGACGCACGGCTGCCTTTGAGCAACGAGACGCCCCGTTCCAGAAAGGCCTCTTCAAGTACCGCTGCTACTTCGGCGTCGCGATATGGGAGCACCTGGTGGCGGCTCACCACCAACGTGACCTTGGACCCGAGGCTCGAAAAGATGTGCACCATCTCGACACCGGTGACCCCAGATCCGACTACGACAATGTGTTCCGGTTGCTCGGGCAGCGAGTAGACACCGCGTGTCGTGAACACGCGCTCGTCCAGGTCAGCCCAGCCTGGCACCCACGGACGCGATCCGGTCGACAGGAGCACCTTGTCGAACTCGATCTCAATCTCGCCCTGATCGGTCTCAGCAATGGCCGTGTGCGCCCCGGTGAGACGCCCACGTCCCCGGATCATGTCGACGCCTTGAGACTCGAGGAGGTCGACCATGCTCTTTTCGATGGTCGCGGAGATCGAACGCAGATGCTTCGCGAGGACAGCCATGTCGAGTTCGACCTTCCCGACATCGTTGATTCCGAGCCGCCCAGCGTTTCGGATGGCCGAGATACGCATGGAGCTAGCGGCCATTGCCTTTGATGGAATGCAGTCCAGCAGGTGCGCCGCGCCGCCGATGACCGTGTCTTCGATGATCGTGACGGCCGTACCGAGCGTGGCGGATGCGCTAGCAGCCGCGTGACCTGCCGGCCCCCCGCCAATGATGAGCAGCCGCATCGGGTTATCGGTGTGCACGGGTCTCCTCACGGTTCCAAAACGGAGAGTTTACTGCCCGGGACGGTACACCCCGAATACGTTACGCAACGTATCGGACACCTCGCCGATGGTGGCTGATGCCGCCAACGCTCGCTTTGTTGGACCCATGATGTTGACGTCTGTCTCAGCGGCGGCCTTCAGGTCGTCCAGCGCGGTCTCAACCGTCGCGTTGTCCCGATTGCGTTTCAGACTGGCCAAATTGCTGACCTGATCAACCTCTAGCTGAGGGTCGACGCGCAAGATTTCGACCGGCTCGTCTTCGTCGACGGTGAATCTGTTCACTCCAACCACAACCTGCTGTCCGGTCTCTTGAGCACGCGCGGTTGCGTAGGCGACCTCCTCGATCTCGCGTTGCGGAAAACCCTCGCTTATTGCCTGCACCGCGCCACCTAGCGCGTCGATACGCTCTATCAGTGCCAACGCTTGCCTTTCGACCTCGTCCGTGAGTGCCTCAACGAAGTATGAGCCGGCAAGAGGGTCAACCGTATCGGTCATCCCGGACTCGTGCGCAAGCACCTGCTGGGTACGCAACGCAATCATGGACGAGAGCTCGGTCGGCAGGCCAAGCGCCTCGTCGTACGAGTTTGTATGCAGAGACTGGGTGCCCCCGAGAATGCCTGCCAGCGCTTGCACGGTCGTCCTGGCAATGTTGACCAATGGCTGCTGGGCTGTCAGCGTCGAGCCCGCTGTCTGGGTATGGAACCTCATCCGCCACGAAGTCGGCAGCATCGCTCCAACACGTTCTTTCATGAGTCGGGCCCAAATCCTTCGAGCTGCTCTGAACTTGGCGACCTCTTCAAAAAGGTTGTTGTGGCTGTTCCAGAAAAAAGAGATCCGCGGAGCAAACTCGTCAATGTCGAGTCCCGCGCTAACAGCAGCCTCAACGTAAGCGAGTCCGTTCGAGATCGTGAATGCAAGCTCTTGCACAGCAGTCGAGCCGGCTTCCCTGATGTGATAGCCCGATACTGAAATAGTGTTCCACTCAGGGAGATGCTCGATGCAGTAGGCGAACAGGTCGGTGACGAGTCGCATCGAAGGCTCGACAGGATAAATGTACGTGCCACGAGCGATGTATTCCTTGAGAATGTCGTTTTGGACCGTGCCGCGAATCTTGTGAGATGGCACACCCTGTTCTTCGGCAACGAGTTGATAAAGCAGCAAGAGGCTCGCAGCGGTGGCATTGATGGTCATCGATGTGCTGACGGAACCGAGGGGGATCCCGTCAAACAGGACACGCATGTCTTCAATGGAGTCGATTGCGACACCAACCTTGCCCACCTCGCCGAGCGCTAGCGGTTGGTCCGAGTCGATCCCCATTTGGGTCGGGAGGTCGAAGGCCACAGAGAGACCGGTCTGGCCGGCGTTGAGCAGGCTCTTGAACCTCTGGTTCGTTGCCGCCGCGGAACCAAACCCGGCGTACTGCCGCATTGTCCACGGCCTTGCGCGGTACATTGCCGGGTACGGCCCGCGTGTGTAGGGGTACTCCCCGGCGGCGCCGAGTTGCGTCGCAGCGTCCCACCCGTCGAGAGAGCTGGCGTCGTACTGCTCAGCGACCGGGACGCTGATCGCTGATCGCAAAAGATCCGGTTCTTTCCCAGACATACCTAACATGCCTCCAGTTCAACCACGATGGTACGCACCGGAACCATTTCGGGCCAAAAACCGTCTTATAAGCAAGAACCATGGAACCCAGCATTCAGCAAGTCGAACGCCGCGAACGCGCCGGAAAACGACTCACTTCAGCAGCACTTCTCGTAACCACGGCGATCGTAGCATCGACCTGGTTAGGGCTGTTTCTTTTTCTTGGGTCGAACGCCGCGTATGGCACGTTCAAAGACGTCGAGGAACAGTACTTCTGCGACTATCAGAGCCTCGCTCTCGACTTTCCAGACCTCGGACGACTCTCGGAGGTCTACACGTCTGACGACGTGAGGCTAGGCACACTCACCGAGCGCAACAGCCAGCCGGTGCCCTTGTCGGAGGTGCCTGAACTCGTTATCAACGCGGTCCTCTCGGCAGAGGATGGCGATTTCTACAACCACAACGGCATCGACTTCTTATCAATTCTGCGCAGCGTCAAAGATATCGCGCTAACCCGTGAACTCGGCGGCGGCGGTGGGTCGACAATCACCCAGCAGACGGTGAAGAAGAACTTCCTCTCTGACGAGCTCACGCTTGAACGCAAGGTGTGCGAGGCGCTCGTCGCGGGCGAGTTGGAACGCCGCTACACGAAGGACCAGATCCTCGAGTTCTACCTGAACTTCAATTTCTACGGCGAGAACGCATACGGGATCTCTGCTGCGGCCCAGGAGTACTACGGCAAGAGTCTCGACGAACTCACGATTGCTGAAGCGGCTTCGATCGTGACACCGATCCGCAACCCGACGTTGTACAACCTTCGCCAGCGTCCCGAGATTGTGACGCGCGCCCGGGACAATGTCATCGATGAGATGGTCGACAACGACTTCATCACCGCCGCCCAGGGAGTAGACGCGAAGAGCCAGAAATTGGACCCAATCGAATCGGTTGGGTTTGAGGAAATCTCCCCAAGGGTGATCATCACGGCTCGCGAAGAAGTCTTGTCGTCACCAAAGTACGGCCTTGGCGAGACGTACACCGAGCGAAAGCAGTCGCTATTCGGCTGCCCCGCATCGAACGCAACCTGCGAGGGCGGCGGTGGCCTCAAGATCATCGTGACGGTGGATCACGCCATGCAGACCGAAGCCAACCGGATCCTGCTCTCGTGGTTCCGCGATACCACGGGACCGACCGGGGCGATCTCGATGATCGACAACGCAACCGGCGCCATCAAGGTGATGTCGTCTGGCCTTGTGTTCGGTGACGACTTCGAAGCCGGTCAGCGCAACTACGACCTCGCAACCGACGGCCGCCGCCAGGCTGGCTCAGCGTTCAAGCCAATCGCGCTGCTCACCGCGCTAGAACAGGGCACCAAAGCAGGAAACCCCATCACACTAGGTTCCTACTTTGCAGACATGTCTCCCATCGAAATCGACTGCGGCTCCCCATGCTCCAAGGACGGAAGCATTTGGATTGTGAGAAACGCCGGTAGCAACAGCAGCGGAGGCATCCGGACGTTAGAGCGCGGCACATACTCGTCAACGAACACCGTGTACGCCCAGGTGTCGCTCCAGGTCGGCCCTGAGAACATCGTTGAGATGGCGCACCGCATCGGCATACAATCACCGCTCCAGCCCGTGTTATCGATCGCTCTGGGCACCCAAAGCGTGTCTCCAATGGAGATGGCGTCTGCCTTCTCCACCATTGCGAACACTGGCGAAAAGGTCGAGACGTATCTCATTGAACGCATCGAGGACCAGAACGGCAACGTTGTGTATCAACACGAAGTGAAACGCGAACGCGTGCTCGACGCTGCGCTGGTCACCGCGGCCCGCGAAGCAATGGAGAAGGTGGTCGCTTTCGGAACCGCACAACGGGCTCAAATCGGTCGGCCCCAGGCGGGCAAAACCGGAACCGCCCAAAACTTCCGCGACGTGTGGTTCATGGGCATCATCCCCCAATACACCACCGCAGTGTGGGTCGGATACCCGGACGCACAGATCGAAATGGTGAAGTTCACGCTCTTCAACGATGCCGAGCAAGAGCCTCAGTATATCAAGCGGGCGTTCGGCGGCACGGTAGCAGCACCGATCTGGAAGCAATTCATGCTGTGGGTGACAGCGGACTTACCCGTCGTTGAATGGCCAGAACGACCAGAGGGGACACAGGTCTACTACAAGACTCCAAGTACCAAGGTTCCCGACATTTCCGAACTCACCGACGAGCAAGATATCATCGACGCGATCCACCTAGCCGGACTCAACGTCGAGGTGATAACAATCCCATCCGTCGAGGAGAAGGGGATGGTGCTCCTCACCGAACCGGAAATCGGCGACACCGTGCGCCAGGGTTCGATGGTGGAAGTGAGCATCGCGTCTGGGGAGTTGCCGAAGATGCCGAACCTCATTGGCAAACCGCTAGCTGACGCGATAGCGGCGCTCGAAACTTTCAATGAGGAAACCGACGCCGCGGTGACTTGGCAGGTGCAGGAAATTGGCGTTGAAGACCTGACAACCTTCGGCACGATCGTCGTGACCAATCCGCCCGTCGGTGCCGACATCCTCTTCGAACAGACAATCACCCTGTTCGTCGCAATCGCTCTGCCCTAACGCCTCAGTTTTGGAGTCGATGGCTAAGGTTTTATTTCGCGCTTCAAGTCGTGTCTATTGATTCTATCTACTTTACATGCGTATATATAGGTATGACATCTGCCCCGCTTTCGACAGCACCCGGAACATTCCGTCGAGATACAACCCGTCCTCCCATCGCGACGAGATCCGCAACGTATCCGGGTGCTGTCGAAAGTGGGGCGGGTCTGCGTCGCACTGTGCAACCGCGCGTTCTCGTGACGCCACTGCAGTGGCACCCCGGACAACCGCTCGACTACGCCGCTGCACATGTCTATGTTCGGACGTTCTGGACAGCACTGCTCGGTCCGTCGGCCATTGCGGACTATCTGCGTCTGGTGAGAACCGCGCAACGCCACGGCACGCTCAAACGACCGCGGTCGCTCAACCGCCTTGCGAGGGTGCAACTGGTGCGCCAGACCGACCGAGGACTTGAAGTGAGGATGACAACCCCTCCCCTCTCGGCGGCGCAGGTTCTGCGCCTCGCGCCTGCGGTCCGCAGAGACCACGCAGCATGGAGATTCGAGAAACCGCGATAGTCCCCCCGTCGAAGTCACCACGGTAGGCACGGCCGTGTGAGCTGACCCGGCACATCGGAGCCTTCGGCGCACCCGGACCGGTTTACGTCGACCTGACTACAGCGACGTTGGTGTGCCGGAATCAGCGGCAGGAGAGGCAACGTCGTGAGATGAGGTCCAGCGTTCCCGCATGTTCGGGTCCGAGCATGGACTGAATGCGCTCGAGCATAGCGCTCGGGGCAATTGGCCCACCACAAGCTTCGCAGGAAGATGTTGATCCCGAACGAACAACTCGGTTCCCTACTTTCAGTTCCGCGACGTCGAGCCTGCGCCCAACGGAAATCGCGTCGTGAACTTGCTCGGGGCACCTTGTCACGCACATGCCGCACCCAACGCAGAGAAATGGGTCGAATGAGATTTCGATCGCGCCATCAGATCGGGAGACTGTGAGCGCAGCAGGCGGGCACACGGTCGTGCACTGCTCGCAGAGAGTGCAGGCCGCTTCGTCGATCGATACGATCCCGGTCGCGATGGAGGTAGAGGCGAAAACTATGTCTCCGCCACCCGCGCGCTCTGCCAGAGCTAAGCCAACCTGCGCATCTTTCAGACCGGTGAGATCCCCGACCCCTTCATAACCCACTGGGTCAGGTACCACCCCTCCACTTTTGAGACGGATGCGGTCCTTCGAAACTTGCAAGCTCTCCAGCATTCGGGCTGCTTCGGACCGGTTGGAATTCACGACATCATCATTTCCCAGACTGCAGCCGTTTTCACCGCACACTGGTGCTGCAACGGCACCTGCGCCAAGCACTAGCGGTGCTAGAATCCACCCGAGAGTGAGCATGCCATTGCATGCCAACTCCACGGAGTACCAGCCATCAACAGGGGTTCCCGGTCGTGCGTCGCGACAGCGGAACTCAATCCCGATCGGTCGTTGCGAAGCTCGTACCATTGCACTCACCTGTGCAGCGATTTGGCGATCGGTCACGGTCGGGTTCACCGTTGCCCCGGTTGGGCAAGTCGTCACACAAATCCCACATGCCACGCAGGTGTCAATCGCGTACTTGATACTCCCTGACTCACAGGCAAGGGCTGACGCGGGACAAGCGTCGACGCAAAGCCGACAGCCATGATCTGCCGCGCACAAGGTTCGGTCGATCGATGGTGCTCCGATGTACTGCGGCACCCCGAGGGTGAATAGTCGGCGCCTGGACATGAGTTCGGGCCAACGCATCTTGGCGTGTTCGGGTCCGGCGCCGGGGAAAGCGGCATGCCTCGCAACAACGCCACTGGCAAGCACGTACATCTGTTCGGTGGATGGCATGTCAGCCAACGTGACGATCGGAACACCGAGAGGATCGCCACCCACGCTGCGGATTGCTCCCTGGACGAAGCCGAGGTCAAATTCTCCCACGTGCAAGATCAATGCCTCAGGATCGGATACTCCGGCCGCCACAAGGGCCGATGGGTCTCCGCAGAGATCAGGGATGACCACAACCTCGCCCCCCGGCCAATCTTGAGGTGGAGCGGGGGTTCCATGGTCGCCGCAGACGACAAGGGTCATATGCCCACCTCGATTTCCACCGTCGAATGGGCCAGAGAGCTAGCAAGGCCTCTGTCGTGACGAACAAAGGAGTCCACCGCGGGTCCGAGGGTTGCGTAAAACGCCACAGGCTCGACACTCGCGATGCGGCGAACAAAGAGCGGAAGCCAGACACCGAGGTGTCCTTCAAGAAACTCGGCCTGATGGCGCAGCGTCAGCTGCAGACGTCGGGAGTTCTTCGCCGCCCGAGAGTCGGCTTCCCTGGCACACAGCGCCGACATGACCTCAAGTTCGATAGACACGTGATCGAGGGTATCAGCCACAGCATCGGTTGGTTCGAGTCGGTAGTCGTTATACACAAACCGTAAGTCCGCAAGCAGCTGGCCTACCTCACCACGGATGGGATCCGCAGTGTAAAAGGACTCGATTGGAGGGCTGATCGCGCCGGCAACACCGGTCGCGAACAACCTTACATACTGAGCATCGATCGTGGCCACATCGTCGACGGCAAGGACCGCCTCACGCCAAGGTACCCATTCGCGAAAGAAGGCAAGATATTGGATCCCCATCGATTCCAGCACCCGACAGCCCTCGACGAGATCGGTGAGCCGGGCAGGCTCGGGTGACAAGAAGGCAGCCGCGAAAATGCGGTATATTCCTTGACGCACGCGGGCAAGTCCCTCAAACGTCGCAGGAACGTTGCTCACTCCCGACCCTTGTAGACGCTGTAGAAAATGCCCGATGAGAACGCGATGACGATTCCGAGGACGAAGAAACCAGCAGCGAAAGGGACTTTGGGGTCGCTGCACGCCACCGATGTGGTGCAAGCCGGCGCACCCCAAAAGAAGTAGCTGACAACCATGAGACCGGCTCCCACCAGAATGATGGCACCGGTGATTATCGATCGCTTGGTCATTCCGCCTCCTCAAGTGGAACTATCGGGAAAGTCTTCATGAAGACCCCAATCATCAGAGCGCCCAGCGCAAACAGTCCGAACACCACAGCCCACTCGACTAGGTTCGGCGTGTAGCTTCCGATTGGGTAGGGAAGGTTCTGCCCGTGGGTCTGGCTTGGCACCACGATGAGGTAGCGCTTGGCGACAGCGCCCACGTTGACGAGCGCGCCGGCACCCACGATCAGCCATAGCGACCAGCGCCTGGTCACGGCTTGCCAGCCGAGCAGTACTGCCGCGGCGACGAGCGACACCATGGCACCCCAAAAGATCCAGGCGTAGGTGCCGCTCAGGAGTGCTTCCGATAGGTTCCGCTCGACATCGCCTGCCTGGTAGGTGGTCGTCAACACCTCGACCGCAGTGAAATACAGGTAGGTGAGTAACAGCCCGAGGAGCAGCTTCGCCAGCCAGGAAAAGGCATCGATCGTAATGCGATCCTTCGTCTTTGTCGTCCAACGAACGATCGCCGCCAGCATGATCAGGTTGCCGATTCCCGATACGCCCGCAAGCACGACGAAACCCGGGGCCTGAAGAGCACCGAACCACCCGGGGCGCCCAACCTGCAGTCCGAACACAAATCCGACTGTGGAGTGGGCAATGACGAGCAGGGGCAGAATGGCAAGTGCCAGCCAGAAGGTCACCCGCCCGTCAATCCTCCGCTGGCTGGGAGTGTCCTCGTACCCAGCAGCAAGAAACCGATAGATCCACCGAAACCGGGACGAACGCCGCGCCATCAGGGAAGCATCCCTCCTGCCCGTAACATACAAATAGACAACACTAGCGAACAGATAGCCTGCGATCACCATGGTGAACGTACCGTAGAACGGTGACTGGGGGCGACCATACCTTAAGAGGTTCACGATTGCTCGCCATGGCTTCTCAAGATCAGCCAGGATCGCGAGCGCACCCAGGATGAGCGAGACAATCGTGAGCAGTTCACCGATGCGAGCGATGGGCTCAAGCTTCTCGATCTTGAAAATCCGGATCAGAGCCGCCACCGTGATGCCCGCAAAACTGACCCCGATGAAGTACACGTAGTAGGCAACGTACAAGCCCCAGGTCACTCCCAGCATACTTCCCAGGCCTCCAAGGCCCGTCACAATGAGTCCGTTGGTGATCTGGAGGCTGTAGGCGTAGAGACCGATCGCAATGATCACGACCATAGCTAGGAAGAACACGATCCATCCCCGGGATAACGTGCCGATTCCCTGCGGTAAGTCTCCATCGTAGGTAGATTCTGTTTGAGGGATACTTTCGGTAGTCACGGCCGCACCTCCGTCAACGGTCGTTCGATCTCGCGGGTCTCCGCGCCTGGCGGCGATCCCCCGAAATACATAACGCTTGGATCGGTCCCCAGATCATCGAGTAGCTGGAAGCTGGAACGGGTCCTCACGTATTCTGATACCGGGCTGTCCGGATCCTCAATATCGCCGAAGTGGAGTGCATGTACCGGGCAGACGTCTACGCAGGCCGGATCGAGGCCCTTGTCCACCCGCTGGACACAGAATGTGCATTTCTCCATGACACCGACAGAATGGGCACCGCCCGCAGTGCGTCGCTGCTCATCGCCCTGGAGAAGGTCGAGATCGGGGTTCTTGTATGAAGGGACCAAGCCGCCAGTTACCGCCGCCACATCGGGATCGAGATAATCTATGTTGTAGTCAGCAAAGGCCTCAGTCGGTGTGCGCCAGTTGTAGTAGTTGACGCCGTAGGGGCACGCCACTTCGCAGTACCGGCAACCGATGCACCGGTCCGGGTCGGTGAGCACAATGCCGTCTTCACGGCGGAAGCGCGCGCCAACCGGGCATACTTTCACACATGGCGGATTGTTGCAGTGTTGGCAGGGTCGAGGAAGAAACGCCAGTTTGGTATCTGGGTAGTCCCCGGTCTCAGTTCTGAACACGTACATCCAGAACACACCCTGTGGCGTGTTGTTCTCGATTTTGCACGCCTCCATACACGCTCGGCACCCCTGGCACCGGTCGAGGTCAACAGCCATTGCGTATTTCGCCATCTGCTATCCCTTCAACACTCTGACCTTGACATGGAATGACTGATCTGCAGTACACGCCATGTAGCCCTCACCCGTGTAGTAGATCTCGTTCGGGGAGGGACCGAGGCCCTTGTTACGGTCCGGACTCCAGCCTCCAAAGTGATGGGGCATTCCCACAACGTCGGGACGGAGACCTGACGAAAGCGCCACAACAGTCCGCAACTGCCTGGTCTCGCCTGTCACGGCATTGTGTGACTCGACGATGACCTCGTCGCCTTCTTCAACCTCCAGCCTCTTCGCCGTCTCTGGATTCATATCGAGGCGTTGTGTCCCGCTCAGCTCCGTCAGGAGCGGGATCATCGATGTGCGTGCTTGCTTCTGTTCAGGCAGTTTGTACGAGACGAGTATCAGGTCGTACTCAGAAGGTGACGACTCCATCGTCGGTGTTCGCCATGTCGGAAGTGCCGTGTAGTCCTGCCAATAAATCTCGTCCGCACCAAGCTCCTGCTGCTTGCACTGCGCAACAAGCAAGCTTTCCCCGTAGAGACGGTGCACGGCTCCACCAAAGGGCGGATCAGTCACATAGCCGTATCGCTTGGTCGCTGGCACCGGCCCCTTGATCCAGACTCCGTTCTTCTCAAAGTATTCAATGCCGCCTTCGAGTCCTTCCATACGCGCCCACCGATCGAAAATGTCGCGTACGTCTGGTTTCTTATCGAGCGGCAGAGCGAATTCGTCCTTCAGCGGGAGATTCTTGTTGACCTGGGCGATATACCCATCGTCGCCGTAGAGCACTCCAAGTCGTTCACAGAGGTCGATGTAGATATCGATCTCGCCTCGGCTCTGGAACAACGGCTCCATCACTGGCAGCCGCAACGTTTTTCCGTCGACATACTGATCAGACGCGGACAACGGACCCTCGTACTTTTCCATGGTCGCAGTAGGGAGAACGACATCGGCAAAGTAGTCGGCCGTCTCTGAAAGCCACGGTGACAAAACGGCAACGAATTCGAACTTGCTGTAGGAGTCGAGGAAGTCCCGCTGCGAGGGGAACGCCGTTAGCGGGTTCACGTAGTGCAGAATCGCGACCTTCGGGAGGTCCTCCACCTCGTATTTCGCCGGGTCTTGCATGACTTTCGCGACAATCCCTGGGAAACCGGTGTTGATTGGGAAGAACTTCGACTTCGCGAGCGTGAAGTCGTACGGACCTTCCTTAACGCTAAGGTCCTCGAACTTGGCGTAGTTCTTGTGAACCTTCCACGTGAAGTCCACGAGTTGACCGCCCGCGGCCCCCGGCGCTCCAACAAGCATCGTGACCATAATCATGGCTCGGAGTGCCTGGAACCCGAGCTCCTGCTGCGCCATGTGGTACGCCATTATCGCGACTGGTCGATATGGCACTTCGACGCCGTCGACGACGATGGTCGAGCCAATATTGGCGTTTTCGCCGAAGTCGGCTGCGACCTGACGAATGCTGTCGGGAGTGAGTCCACAAATCTCGCCAGCCCATTCAGGCGTATAGGGCTCGACGTGTTCGACGAACAGCTCGAAGGATGGCTTCACCTTTTCCCCGTCAACCTCGTATTCACCCGTGAGGGCAGGGTCGGCAGCACTATCGAACGGTACGACCTCCCCGGTTGCCTGATCCCAGACCAACGCAGGTCCTTTGTCTCCCTCCTCAGCATCTTCCGGAAGATCTCCACGCAGGATGATTCCGTCAGGGCCCACGAGGTACGGGCTGTTGGTGTACGTCTTGAGATACGGCTCATCGAGAAACCCGAGGTGGATAAGCTCTCTGCATAGGGCTAACGCAAACGCGAGGTCAGTGGATGGTCGAACCGGGAGCCAGGTATCGGCGAAGGGACCCGCCGGGCGAAGCCGCGGGTCGATGTGGATGATCTTGAGACCATTTTTCTCCCTCGCATCCAGCATCTGCTGAGGCCATGTGATCCAGCACGTCTTGTTGCCACCGGCCGCGGTAATGTTCCATCCCCAGGACAGCAGGTACCTTGTGTGCTTAAAGTCAGGGTGCAGTACACCGTGGGGGCCGAGGGTGTATTCAGCTGCCCGATAACCGGCATCAGAGCAGTACGCACCGTGGCCGAGTTTGGTGGCTCCGACAGCCTTGACGAATGCAGTGTCATAAAACACTTTGGCCTTAGAACGTCCCTTCTGCCACAGCACCAGCTTGGGGTTCTCGTCCATAACCGCTCGAGTCTTCTCGGCGAGAAGGTTCAGCGCTTCATCCCACGATGCGGCACGGAACTGACCGGGACCACCCTTGCCGTTTGTCCGAATGAGCGGCGTCTTGATTCGTTGCGAGTCGTACACCGCAGCAATCTGCGCGATGCCTTTAGAGCACAGAGTCCCTCGGTTTCTCGGATGTGATTCAAGGCCCTCGAGACTTACGACGCGACCCCCGACACGCCGAGCGACAATCCCGCAGTCCTGCTTGCCGATCCAACACGTCGTGTTCACGAAGTCTTCCTGGATCTGCTGGGCCATAAGCAACAAGTCCGTTTTCTGCACGGTTTCCATGCCCGAGAAGAGGAACTTTGATGAGAACATCGTGCCCCCGACAGCCATGGCCGAACCTTTGACGAACGTTCGCCGAGTGATCTGCGGCATTCCTACTCCTTCTGATCTAGCGTGTAGCTAGCCGTCGATGTCGACACGAAAAGTATGTTCCACGAATGTAGATTCGATGACCAACAGCAAGTTGAACTACGCGACAACTCCGGTATTTGCAATCTTCTTCGCAACGGGCACATCGAATCGTCTCTGGGAGTCTGTAGGGAATAATCGTCGGTGGAGCTTCTCGTTCACTCCGCCAGTAGAACATCAGCACAGCGGCTCCGCTAGTGGGAGAATCCCCATTTCGTTCTGTTCCGTGTAGGGGATATCCCTGACAATGGACACCGCTACTCAGAGCCGACTGAGATCTTCAGACATCTCGTCGAGTCCGCAGGGATGCCGTTCCCGTTACCGAGACGGGTACTCAGTCGCCGTCTACGGCCAAGTGCTGAGGCCCCGCCGAAACAGCGGCCAGCCACCCGGATAAGGATGCAGCGACACGAGCAGCGTGACCCAAGAGACGCATTAGTCAACGGACTCTTAGGTCAGAATCCCCAGTTCAAGGGCGTAGCGCACCAATGCAGCGCGACTACGCACCTCGAGCTTCCGCATCAGACGGGCCTTGTAGGTTTCGACCGTCTTGACACTGAGAAAGACCATCGCAGCGATCTCAGCGTTTCGGTAGCCGAGCACAACGAGCTTAAAGACCTCTGATTCGCGATCACTGAGCGACTGAAACCGAGCTTGTTTCTCGTCAAGGGGCGCTGGAGCAGCGGAAGTACGTTGGTCGGGAGCCTCGCCAGCTAGAAGCCGCGCATGTTCAGGGTGGAGGTAGACGCCCCCCTGATGAACAGTGCGGATCGCCGACAGCAGCTCATCACTTGCAGCCTGCTTCAGAATGAACCCGGATCCACCGGACGCCAGTACGCTGCGCAGATACTCAACATCATCATGCATTGTCAGCACGAGGACCCGGCTGTCCGGCGCCTCCTCCTGGATTCGCTGCAGTGTGACCAACCCGTTGCACCGGGGCATGTTGATGTCGAGGAGCACAACGTCAGGGGACAGCTTAAGAACCTTTTCGATGCATTCGAGTCCGTCGCCTGCCTCGGCGACAACTTCGAGGTCGGGTTCGGCATCAAGAAGCGCCCTCAATCCGGCACGCAACACCGCGTGGTCATCAGCCAGCAGAATGCGTATACAGGTCACTCGTTCACCTCCACTGGTGCGGGAACCGGCACTTCGACATACACGGTAGTGCCGTCCTCCCCACTCTCGATGTCCAGACGACCGCCGAGGAGTTCCGAGCGTTCAACCATGCCGTGAATCCCAACGCTCTGTCCGTTCCTACGCACCGCGACAGGATCGAACCCAATGCCATCGTCTTCGATGATGGTCCGAACACATCCGTCGCGAGAGACAACCAGGACACTCAGCGCCCGCGCCCCACTGTGGCGTGCCACGTTCGTCATCCCCTCTTGGACGATGCGGTAGAGCGTCGTCTCAACGGCTGGTGGCAGCCGTACAGGAAGGTTGCAGTGCACCTCGGTTTCGATCTCCGGGTACAACACCTGGAAGTCCGCCACATACCGGTCCAACGCCGCAGCCAGTCCGAGATCATCCAGAACGCTTGGGCGAAGCTCCCGACTCAGTTGGCGGACTTGCTCAAGTGTCTCCGCGGCAATATCGCGGACCCTCTCCGCATCAGCAGTTGCCTCGGGCGATGCCTCTGACCTCACAATCAGACTCGCACCGAGCATGATCGAGGTGAGTGCCTGGCCCACCGTGTCATGTAGCTCGCGCGCAATCCTCTTCCTCTCGTCCTCCTGGGCCCCAATGATCTGTTTGAGTAGACGGGAACGAGCTAGGTCGTTCTCTGCGATCGTGGCACGGTTGGATTCGAGCTCACCCACCATTCGATTGAACGAGTTGGCAAGCGAACCGATCTCGTCCTCGGCCCATACGTACGCCCGGGCGGACAGATCACCACGAGCAACTCGGTCAGTGGTATCGACCAGGTCAAGAATTGGTCGAGTGAGTAGCCAGGTGAGTAGCGTCGCAGCAGCGATGCCGACCACGCCGAGAAATAGGGTGGTCATGAGGAGCTGCAGCGTTATGCCGTCGACCGCTCGAGAAAGGCGAGCTTCCGACAGACCCAACCACGCAACCCCGATATCACCGCCACCGACTCTGGCGGAAAAGCTGTGCACGGATCCCTGCTCGCCATCGGTATCGACGTGCTGCACACTTCGCGCAACACCAGGGTCTTCGATCGACGCGACACCTGGGGGTACATCATCCTCACTGAACGTAGCAGCAACAATGTTGCCATCGGGTCCCGCGACGTACGCATACATGATGTCAGGGCGATAGGCAACCGTCTCATCAAGTATCTCCGAAACGCGATCGGTGTCGTTACGAGAGAGCGGATCGGAAACGCGCTCAGCGATCTCTGAAATCTGTGCCTGACCATGATTATCCAACTCGTTCGCAATAACGGCGATCATTGCGGTTCGGACTTGCCAAGTGATTCCGAGGCCGAGAAGCGCTATGAGAGCGAGGACAATCCCAAGAATCTTGGTACGGACGCTGAAGTGTCCAGCCATGGTCCTCACGCGATCCATCCAGGTGTCAATCCGCGCCGAAGCTTCGGTCAGCTCACCCCTTCGGTCTTCGTGGGGCCGCGCATTCATCGAGGGTCGCCGACGCCTCTGGGCACGGTGCTCGTATGCCCTCTACCAAGGCGTTGCTGTGCCCGATAACCCTTGATCCGGTTCCTCGTCACCATGAGGCCGCAATCTTCCTGTCAATATGTCAACTATACCCATTGTACACCGAGCAGCGTGACGCAGCGCTGCGAGGCGAGACGCCTAGTCGCGCCGACTTCGGGTACTGCTTGGGACGCGAGAACCAGCACCCGTCATCATGGTAGGAGCGTACAAGCGCCTTACCGCGCAAAGCCATGCGCTTGGACGCCTACCATGCTTGACCCGACCGCAGGAGATTGTGTGGGCCGGACATACCAACAGATTGTTGACGAGGCGAAACAGCAAATCGTCGAAATCGACGTGGCCGATGTATCTCGACTGATGGACGCCGGGGCTGCCATCATCGACATTCGCGAGTTCGACGAGTACACCCAGGGAGCGATCGAGGGAGCGACGTTCGTCCCCCGCGGGATGCTCGAACTCAGAATCAATGCAGTGGTGCCCGACATCGACACGCCCGTAATCTTGTACTGCGCGGGTGGCGGACGATCGGCGCTTGCCGCCCGCGACCTGACCGCCATGGGCTACAGCAACGTGATGTCCCTGGAGGGCGGATTTGACGGCTGGAAGACCAGTGGCGCCGGCTGGGAAGTGCCTGGTGGCCTTACACAGCGCCAGCGAGGCCAATACGCACGCCATCTGGCCCTCCCCGAGATCGGTGAAGAGGGCCAGCTCGCGCTCCTCAAGGCCCGGGTTCTGCTTATCGGTGCGGGCGGCCTCGGCTCGCCTGTTGCGCTGTACCTCGCCGCTGCGGGCGTCGGCACCATCGGAATTGTGGATTCGGACCGAGTAGACATCTCCAACCTTCAGCGCCAAATCATGCATACAACACAGCGCATCGGGCATCTCAAGGTCGACTCCGCAAGCCAGGCGATCGCGGCGATCAATCCGGACGTGACTGTTGTTCGCCACGCAGAACGTTTGGTCGCAGCGAACGTTCTAGACATTCTCGACGGTTACGACGTGATCGTCGACGGTGCCGACAATTTCCCGACGCGCTACTTGCTCAACGACGCCTCGTTACACACCAACACTCCAGTGGTTCACGGGTCGGTGTATCGGTTCGAAGGCCAGGTAACGGTCTTCTCGCCATGGCAGGGACCCTGCTACCGATGCTTGTTTCCACAACCGCCACCACCCGAGCTGGCGCCGAACTGTGCAACCGCGGGTGTGCTCGGTGTCCTTCCCGGCATCATCGGATCACTGCAAGCCTTGGAAGCCATCAAACTGGTGTTACACCTCGGCGACTCGTTGTCAGGACGGCTTCTCACATACGACGCCCTCGACCAGCATTTCATGGAACTGCGACTCGAACGCGACCCTGACTGCGCGGCCTGCGGTCGGGACGGGACTCGTCCAGCGCTCGTCGACTACGACGACCTCTGCGTTGCGCAAGCGTGAACCCGCGGTTGGTCCGGTTACCGGGAACTCACACCGAGTAGGGATGCAGACCGGGCGGGCGACCCCAGCGCTGCACTGGGTGAGTGCCGGTGTCGCCGGGCGCAGCGACCGAGACTCGCCGTGCGGGGGTGCTCGGCGTCGGTTTCGTGACAGGTTGAACGCTCGGCGGTAACTCTGGCTCCGGTTCAGTCTCCGGAGCGGGCTCGGGTTCGACGGGAGTCACAAGACCGAGAGGACCCTTCATGAACACGACGGTGACCCACATCTTGCCATCGGCTTGCACCGTGCCAACGCCTAAGTAGTTGTAGTCGCCCAAAATATTCTTACGGTGCGATGCTGAGTTCATGAAAGCTGCTTGGATTGCCGCGAAATCTGGACCCACACCGACGTTCTCGCCTAGCGCGATCCAACCAGATGTCACTGAGGACAGAGAGCCATTGTGGTAAAGCTTGTCCTGGGCTTGCATGGCCACTGACTGTGAACGAGCGTCGTCGCGGAGATCCCAGTACACCTCGAGCGGTGCGAGACCCCGGGCGGCGCGTTCGGCGTTCATGCTCGCAACGAAACTGCCCTCGCCCGGGCCAGCAACTGCTTGCGGTACCAGACCTGTGAACATGACAGTGGTCACCAGACCGACTATCAAAAATCTACGAAACCCGAATATCATCCTGCAACTACCGAAAGTGTCGTCCTTGACCACTCTCAGTTATCGGATGTTAAGGACTTTTCTTGAGAGATTCACTACACAAAGTGGCTTTTCTAACCACGCTGCGTACCATCTGTGTTTACGTATGTGTCACCGGTGGCGGGGTTTACTCCGCAGCAAACGCCTCGGCAACCGCGACCATTGTGCGGACCGCGAACCCCGTCCCGCCCTTTGTTACGTAGTGTTTCGCCTTGTCGGCACGGGCCGGACCGGCAATATCGAGGTGCGCCCAAGGCTGGTCGCCGACGAACCGCTGAAGGAACAGGGCCGCGGTGATCGCTCCGCCCCATCTCCCCGCGGTGTTCTTGATATCGGCAATGTCCGAGTCGATCATTGACTTGTAGTCCTGCTCGAGGGGCATATGCCAGAACTTCTCTCCAGCGGCCGACGCCGCCGAAGTCACCGTCGACGCGACGTCATCATCGCTCGCCCAGAGTCCTGCGATATCGTTGCCGAGGGCGACAACACACGAACCAGTCAGTGTTGCAACGTCGATAATGAGATCCGGTTCGGCCTCGGCAGCAAGCGATAATCCATCAGCAAGGACTAACCGACCCTCCGCATCCGTGTTGAGCACCTCGACCGTCGTCCCGTTGCGGGCCGTAAAGACGTCACCGGGACGTTGTGCTGCCCCGCCGGTCATGTTCTCCGTAATTGGTGTAATGCCAATAACGTTGACCTTGAGACCCAGTCGGGCGATCGCCGACACGGCACCCGCCACTGCTGCTGCGCCGGACATGTCGGTCTTCATTGTCTCCATACCAGCGGCCGTCTTGATCGATAAACCGCCGGAGTCGAACACAATGCCTTTCCCGACCAGAGCGAGTGTCTTCGTCGCACCGTCGGGCGAGTAGTTCATCACAACCATGCGCGGCGGGTTCGTCGCTCCTTGAGCAACAGCAGCAAGCCCTCCGAACCGCTCAGCAGCGATGCCGACCTCGTCGTAAACAGTGACGTCAACGCCGTGAGCCTCCGTCACCCCAAGAATACGGTCTGCAAGCACGGAGGGTTTCTTGTGGTTCGCGGGCTCGTTCACCATGTTGCGAGCAAAGATGACCGACTCGGCAAGGATCGTCGCCTGCGCAATGCCTTCGTCGTCAGCGCCTCCGGCGAGCACGAGGTCGGTGGTGATTGCAGCATCCGGGTCTGACTTGCGTTCCACAAATTCGTAAGCCCCTAGGAGGTACCCCAAGACGACCGCACTCGTGGCGCCATCGATATCAAGTAGGTGCAACGTGGTGACGACACGGGCGGATCTCTTCGTCGCATTCGCCGCCCTCCCCGCTGCCTGGCGCACGCGCTCAGCATCAGCCTCTTCGCCAAGGCCGATGAAAACGATACGACCGTAGTTTGTGTCCACCCCGGGGACCGAAGCAATCTGCCCTACCTTGCCAGTGAACTTTTGGGCATCGAGTTCGCCATCGAGCCAATCGCCAAGCTGCGACACGATCTCTTCGGCGCCGCCCGCCCATGTGAGATCAGCAAACACGCCGACGACAAGCGCGTCACCCTCTTCTTCAAGCATGGCGTTTCCAGTCGCAATCGCAATCATCTTTTCTCCTCGATAGGTATCAACCTGTTCGCCGTTCCCTTGTCGCGCTATCCGGTGACAATGATACGGCCGACAACCGAGGATCCCAGCGCAGTGAGAACGGCAAGGTACGACAAGCCGGTAGCTGCCATGACCGCGGTGTAGTTCGGCTCCTTCAGCGAAAACCAGACGCCGAGTATCAACAAGGTGGTCATTGCCGCGAGAGCGATGAACGAGTACGCCAGAAGGGAATCAGCCATAAACGAGTCGGCGGCGAACACCACCCAGGCAGTGTCAGCGACCAACCCGATGCCGCCCGCAAGAGCGAGCCGTTGCAGCGCCCATCGTGGGAGCTGAGGGTCGACGAGGTACCAATGGCCCAACAACATCTCTGATAGCACGCCGCCGAGGAACACAGTCCCCGTCAACGCCGGCAGGACTGAGCCGTTCGCCGTTGCAACAACCACATATCCAACAGCAG
Source organism: Acidobacteriota bacterium (assembly GCA_022562055.1). NCBI lineage: Bacteria > Pseudomonadati > Acidobacteriota > Acidobacteriota bacterium. Next base: position 26,429 of record JADFQA010000002.1, read on the forward strand.
ACAGGGCGAACAGCACCGAAGCCTTCGATTGGTTTCGGCTGAAGAACGCCGCACCGAGAGCCGCGACGAAGGCGACGATCGCACCTGCACCCCCACCGGCGGCGATGACCGCAGCGCCGAACAGTGAAACCGTCCCGGCGCTGAGCCAAACATACCCACGCCCAACGATCTGCCATCGCGTGACCATTGACGAACCCATCGCGATACCGCCAGCAAGCACCGCCAGAATTGCTACCGGTGTGATTTCCACGTCAGCTCTTGAGAAACGCAGCGATTTTCGTCGCGATCTGGGGAGCGGCAAAGCCGTACTGTTCCGCAAGTGTGCCAGCAGGCGCCGAGGCGCCAAAACCGTCGATGCCGATGCGGAGACCACGCCGGCCGACGATGGCCGCCCAGCCTTGGGTGACCGCGGCCTCGATGGACACCCGTGGAGTCAGCCGCCCGATGATGTCTTTCTGTTCGTCGAGGCTCAGCTCGTCAAACGCCTCGATACACGGCATCGAAACAACCCTGGCTGAAACTCCGCCGTCGGCAAGCAGAGCCGCGGCGTCGCGCGCGAGCGATACTTCTGACCCGGTTGCGACAATCACGACGTCCGTGCCCTCCCGCACGATGTGCGCGCCGCGGGCCACGACGCCTGGATCGGTCGGTTCAGCAGGCTCCTCGAGTCCTTGACGGGTGAGGACAAGTGCGGTTGGTCCGTCGGTGCGGTTCAAAGCAAGCTGCCACGCCCCGGCCACCTCGCCTGCATCCGAAGGACGGATTACCCAGAGGTTCGGAATTGCACGCAACGCTGCCAGATGTTCAACAGGCTGATGTGTCGGACCATCTTCGCCGAGGAATATCGAGTCGTGGGTAAAGACCCAGATCGAGGGCACACCCATCAACGCTCCGAGACGGATCGAACCGCGCATGTAGTCGCTGAAGACAAGGAACGTTCCAGCAAACGACCGGATGCCGCCGTGGATAACCATGCCGTTGGTGATAGCTGCCATTGCATGTTCGCGGACACCGAAGCGAATGTTGCGCTCGGCGCGTTTGTCCGGGGAGAAGTCTTCGCTTGCCTTGATCTGGGTATTGTTCGACGACGCAAGGTCCGCCGAGCCGCCCATCAAGTCGGGCCGGACCTCAGCGAGCGCCTGGATGACATCACCCGATAGAGCACGCGTGGCCTTCTTGGCCCCTGCCTCTGCGGCAGGGGCGGCAAGCTCCACCGACTTCGGCTCAAAATGTGCGTCCCAACGGTCAGCGGTCGCTTGGTCGGTACGGGCAGAGGCGAGGCGCGCGTCCCACGCGCTTCGTTTGACGGTCCCGCCGGAGAGCGCTTGCGCAAAGAGGTTCGTGACATCATCGGGGACATGAAACTCTGGGTAGTCCCATCCCAACTGTTCCTTGGTAGCCACAATCTCGTCTGCTCCGAGCGGCGAACCGTGAGCCGACGCAGTGTCCTGTTTATTCGGTGACCCGTATCCAATGTGCGTTTTGCAAGAAATCAGGGTCGGCCTGTCTCCTTCAGCTATGCCCGCTGCGATCGCGACTGCGATCGCGTCGTGGTCATGCCCGTCAACGGTCACTGTGTGCCACCCAATGGCGTCGAATTTTTGTGGGATGTTCTCGCTGTAGGACCATGATGTCGGCCCAGTCAGCGAGACGGCGTTGTCATCGTAGAGGTAGACGATCTTGCCGAGCTTTTGATGGCCGGCGAACGAAGCGGCCTCGGAAGTGAGGCCTTCCATGAGGTCGCCGTCAGATACGAACCCAAAGGTCTGGTGGTCGACAAGATCGGCACCAAACACGGCCCTGAGATGCTCTTCAGCCACCGCCATGCCGATACCTGTGGCAAAGCCCTGCCCGAGCGGGCCAGTCGTTGTCTCAATCCCGAGCCGGTGGTCGATCTCGGGATGACCCGCAGTAAGCGAGCCCCACTGCCGAAACGCCTTGAGGTCGTCAATTGTCAGCGGGAACCCGGCGAGGTGAAGTGTCGAGTAAAGCACCATCGATGCGTGCCCGGCAGAGAGAACGAAACGATCACGATCGTGCCATTGGGGATCAGTCGGATCGACCTTAAGAAACCGCGTCCACAGCACTACAGCCATGTCGGCCATACCCATCGGAGCGCCCGGGTGGCCAGAGTTAGCCCGCTGGACGGCGTCCATCGACAGCGTACGGATGGTGTCGGCAGCTAGATGCTCGACGGATTCGCTCACGGTTCCTCCAGGGTGTTGCCAACATCGTACAAGGGTGCACGGCCACGCCAGCGAGCGCAACCGGGGCGCTCACGGGCCGATTTGCGGGCGAGTTCGCAGCACCGCACGTTCCTTGCTCGTTGCGGATCAAAGCGATCGGCGCGAGGAATACCCCGCGAAGATGTAGGGTCTGCGCACCATCCCCTTTCTGGAGAATGTTTTGGACAACTCGTTGCTCGTCGGGACTCGCGTCGGCGGAATCATCGTGGGCGCATTCGTGCTCAACATCGTGCTCAAGATTGCGTTCGATCGGTTCTTCACCCGCGCCGAGCGAGGAGATGCTGAGCAGGTGGCGTCGCTGCGCCAAGCGGCGCGTATGGCCCAGAGAGTGGTCCTTGCCGTCATAGCCGGGCTGATCATCCTCGACACCGTCGGCATCGACATCGGTGCCCTCATTGCGGCGGTTGGCGTAATCGGGCTGGCAATCTCCTTCGGCGCTCAGCCGCTCATCCGCGACATCATTGGTTACATCTCATACGTGTTTGCAGACAACTTTCGCGTGGGAGAAGAGGTCAGAATGGACGGAAAACGCGGCCATGTACTCAAGTTCGAGTTGCGCGGAGTTGTACTCAAGATCAGCGACGAATCAACTGAGTGGCTGGCGTACGTTCCCTACAGCAAGATCGCCACGATCGAAAATTTTGACCGACCCATCAACGACGCCTGAGCCGGATAACCTCAACCCGCTAGTGGGCCGCAACGAGGTTGCGGGGTGAGTTGTTGCAGCGTTCGGGACTGGCTTCGGTGGCGATTACGACGTCCTCGATACGCATACCAAAACGGCCCGGGATGTAGATACCGGGTTCCACGGTGAACACCATTCCAGGCTCAAGTACCGTCTCGTTCCCCGCAACGATGTACGGGGCTTCGTGGACTTCGAGACCGATGCCGTGGCCGGTTCGGTGGATGAAGAACTCGCCGTAACCAGCGTCGTCGATGACTGCGCGGGTTGCCCGGTCAACCTCTTCGCAAGATGTTCCCACCGTCGCTGCACTCACACCAGCTTCCTGCGCTGCCACAAGCACGCCGAACGCCTCCCGATATTCGTCCGAGGCTTCCCCGACAACGAAGTTGCGTGTCGTGTCTGACATGTAGCCGTCCTTGCGACCACCGAAATCATATACGATGGTGTCACCGTCTTTGATGACGTAGTCACCCGGTTCGTGGTGCGGTGACGCACCGTTTAGGCCCGCAGCAATGATGGCGTCCCATGGCTCATCGCAGCCCTCCTCGTTCAACATGCCAGCGATCTCCCTAGCCACCTGCCTTTCGGTCTTGCCGCCAAAGCGGTGGTCTGCCAAGGCAACGGCGACCCGGTCGGCACAGCTCCGACAACGCGTAGTCGATCGAGTTCATCGGACTCTTTCACGCGTCGCAACTCTTCCATGAGCGGGCCTGCACTCGTCCAAAGTCGACCTTGGAGACGTTCTTGGAGCGCAAGTGTGAACCTGCTCCAGGTTGCGTCACCGACGGCGAGCGAGGCGCCACTTCCAACGAAGTCGGCGACGCGAGCGATCGGATCATCAGTCTCATCCCACGGAACTACTTCGAACGCGCCGCCAAGGTCGTCGACTCGGGGAGCCTCAAGTTTGGGAACTACAAGCTTGGGAACCTCGCCAATTCTAAGAACCGCCATCGTGAGACGTTCGAACGACGTCGTCTCGTAGCCAATGAGCCATGGCATGTCGGCACCCACGGACAGCAACACCGTATCGACCCCATTAGTTGGCATGGACTCGAACAACCGGTCGATCCGCGCTGCATGGTCGAACGACATCGGTCTCTACACGTGTGCCTGGGCGTGGACGTCCTTGGCGTGATACGAGGACCGCACGAGCGGCCCTGCTTCAACATGGGGGATCCCAAGCCGGACTCCCTCGGTGGCGTACCTTGCAAACTCGTCGGGATGCACGTAGCGGTCAATACGGCGGTGCCGCGCTGACGGACGCAGGTACTGTCCAATGGTGATGATGTCGACACCGACGGCCCGCAAGTCGGCGAGCGCACCAAGGACTTCGTGTTCGGTCTCGCCCATCCCGACTATCAGTCCGGACTTCACGGTGCCCATGGGATTCAACCATTTTGCCCGGGCGAGCAGGGCAAGGCTGCGGCCGTAACTCGCCGCGGTACGGACGTCGCGCTGCAGTCTCAAAACGGTCTCTGTGTTGTGATTGAGCACCGCCGGGCTAGCTTTCATCACAGTTTTGAGGGCCTCCTCGTCTCCCTTGAAATCGGGGATCAGTACCTCAACATCGCACGATGGCAGCAGATCATGGATTCGTTCGATGGTTTCGGCGAAGATTGCAGAGCCGCCATCCTCCAGATCGTCACGATTTACCGACGTCAACACCGCATGCTCGAGGTTCATCGTTTTTATGGCTTGGGCAGCTCTCTTCGGTTCGTCAAGGTCAACCTCTCCGGGTTTGCCGGTGAGAACATCGCAGAACGAACAGGCACGGGTGCAAGTGTCGCCCAACAACATCAGCGTTGCGGTCCCCGAGGTCCAACACTCGTATATGTTGGGACAGCCGGCTTCCTCGCACACCGTCGTCAACCCCTCGGACCGCATGAGCTTGCGCATCTCGCGATACCCCGCAGAAGAAATGTCAGCCTTCACCCGCATCCAGTCGGGGCGCTCGGGCTCGCCCGCGAGGAGACCCCGAATAGTGATCGGGATTTCACCACGTTTTACGGGCGAGAAGACGCCCGACGCAATCATGTCGTCTACCTCGAACGCCCTGCCGGATCGTCTGGAGAACGCACCGAGTTGTGTCTCAAGGTCTTCGTTATCGAAAAGCGCGCGGGCATGCGGCAGAAGCACGTCAACGATTTCCTCCAGCGAGATGTCGCGCCCAAGAACTTCTTGTACCGAGGTCACTGATCGGTCGCTGATACCGCATGGGACGATGTGTTCAAAGTAGGACATGTCAGGCGCGACGTTGAGTGCAAAGCCGTGCATCGACACCCCACGAGCAACTCGTATCCCGATCGCAGCAACCTTGCCTCTCTCGGTCCACACACCGGTGAGCCCCTCTTCAACCCATGAGTCCACACCGAGATCGGCGAGGGTGTCAACCAACATCTGCTCGATACGCCGGACGAGTCCGACCATGTCGTAACCCCGCGGCAGCCGTTTTACGGCGCCGATCGGATAACCAACGAGCTGACCAGGACCGTGGTAGGTGATGTCACCTCCCCGATCAACGTAGTGCACTTCGGCACCGATCAACCCGAGATGTTCGTGAGACACGTTCAGATTCGATCCGTTGGCATTGCGACCGATTGTGTAGGTGTGAGGATGTTCGAGCAGCAGGAGGTAGTCGTCGTTTGACCGACCTCGTGATCGACCCTCCCACAATGCGCGCTGCAGGTCCCACGCTTCGTTGTACAAAACACGGCCGAGCCACCGGACCCTCAGAAGATCCGCATGTGCAGGCTTCGCAAGCGTCACGACAGCTCCTGGTCCCAGTCCCAGCTCTCGAGGTTGTTCTTGATACGGTTGAGGAACAACAATGCTGTCGACCCATCAAAGGCGCGATGGTCCCATGTCAGTCCCAGCATGCCGATGTGATGGATTGCAATCGAATCGGAACCATCGGGCAACGTCACAACGGTGGCACGCTTCGTCACGGTGTCGGTCGAAAGGATCGCGACGTTTGGCACGTTGATGATCGGCGCCGACATGAACGACCCGAACGGTCCAGGGTTGGTGATGGTGAACGTGCTCCCTGATATGTCGTCCGGTTCAAGTTTGCCATCTTTCGCCCTCATCGCCTTCGTACGTATGTCGCGTGCGAGGCCCTTGAGGCGAAGACCATCTGCGTTCTTGACCGTGACTACAACAAGCCCTTCCTCATTCATGTCGACCGCGATGCCAAGGTTCACGTTGGCGTTGAACACCTGGACACCCTCATCGAGATGGAACGCGCTGTTCACGACCGGGAAAGCCGCAAGCGCGTCAATCGTCGCCCGAGAAATGAAGGGCAGGTATGTGAGGCTGTAACCCTCGCGCGTCTTGAACTCGGTCTTGTAGGCGGAGCGGACACGTTCGACACGCTCGAAATCGACCTCGACAACGGTCCACACATGCGCCGCGGTGGTTTTGGAAAGAACCATGTTCTGCGCAATCCGTTTACGCAAGCGACTGATCGGCACCTGCCGGGTACCCGGCGTTTCGGACACCTGAGGCAACTCGGCCGGTGGAGAAGGCGCGGGCGCTGGCACGGCAGGAGCGGGAGCGGGAGCCGGAGCCGCCGGGCCAGCAGGAATCGAAGCGACCGAAGCCGGAGTAGGCGCAGCCGGGGCCGGGGCCGGGGCCGGGGCCGGGGCCAGCGACACTACAGCCTCTTCTTGGGGAACCTCGGGCGCCGGTTCGAAGGTCACCGTCGTCGTTACCTCCGAAGGCACGGCGGCAACCGCCACAAATCGCATGACATCGTTGCGGGTTATGCGTCCACCTTCGCCGGTGCCGGGAACCAAATCGAGATCGATGTTGCGCTCGGAAGCGATCTTGCGAACGATCGGTGAGAGGTTTGCGCGTCTGGATCCGTTGGTCGACCCGTTGCTGGTCGCCGCCGACGGCCCGCCTTCAGGAGCGCTGCCATCCGCCGAGGTGTCCTCAGATGAAACATCCGGTACGGCGGGTACCGCTGCCGGCTCCTCGACGGACGCGGCATCGGCCTCGTCGGACTCAGCCTCGCCCGGTGTAGGCACAGACGATTCGCCGGCTTCAGCAATGATGGCCAACGGCGCACCAACCTCAACGGTTTCGCCTTCGGCCACCAGGATCTCCTGGATCACCCCGGTTGCCGGCGACGGCACCTCAGTGTCGACCTTGTCGGTCGAGATCTCTAAGAGAACCTCGTCCTCGGCGATCTCATCGCCCGGCCCCTTCGCCCAAGAGAGGACGGTCCCCTCAGTGACAGTTTCGCCGAGCTGGGGCATCGTAACTGTTATAGACATGCCTTGGGCTCCTTAGGTTGTGCCAGCGATTGGCGTGTGATTGTGCTCCGCATTAGTGCAAACTCTTTCCGGTCGCCGCCAACAAGGTCTCTCCTATCGATTCGGCTACCGTTGGATGTGCATGAATAAGCGCGGCTGCCTCCTCGGGCAACGCCTCCCACGCAACGGTGTACATCATCTCGTGAATCATTTCGCCGGCTCCGGGTCCAACAATCGTGGCACCGAGGATCGGGCCATCTTTCTCGTGGACGACCTTCACAAGCCCGCTGACTTGCCCTTGAATAATCGCCCGACCAATACCACGCATACCGTGGGATGTGACTTCAACGTCGTATCCCGCATCGAGCGCAGCTTGTTCGGTGAGGCCGACCGATGCGATCTCGGGGTGGGTGTACACCACAAGTGGGATGGCGTTGTAGTCGACGGGTTTTGCGATGCCGGTCGCGATGTGCTCGATTGCCGCGATTGCTTCGGCGAACCCGACGTGCGCCAACTGCGCAGTGCCGGCCACGATGTCACCGACGGCATACACACCGGGCTTCGAGGTCTCCATGGTCTCGCTGTTGACCGGTACATAACCACGGTCGAGTTCGATCCCGATGTCTTCCAAACCCACATCTGACGTCACGGGTCCCCGGCCGACAGACACCAGCACAACATCCACTTCAACGCTGTTATCGCCATACACAAGCCGCACTCCCCCATCAACAAACTCTGGCGCCGACACGGAGGTGTCTGTGTGGATCTTGATTTTTTTCTTCTTAAACTCGCGAGTCAGCACCTTGACGGCGTCCGGATCAACCCCGGGAAGTAGGTTAGGAGCGACGTCGAAGAGGGTGACCTCGGTGCCGAAATCCGCAAGCAACGATGCAAACTCACAACCAATGACACCAGCGCCGACAATGGCAACACGCCCAGGCTGAGCCTCCCAGTCAAGCGCCTCATTCGAACTGACGATGGTCGTTCCGTTGAAGTCGAACCCAGGAATGGAGAGTGGCACTGAGCCGGTGGCGAGAATTACGTTCTTCGCCTCGAGTGTTGTTTGCGATCCATTGTCGGACGTGACCCGGACCCCGTTCTCTACGAGCCTTCCGTATCCGTTGTAGACGTCGACATCGCGTGTCTTCATCAATCCGGAAATCCCCTTCACCAACGCACCGACGATGTCGTTTTTGTGGGCCAACGCTGCGGGCCAATCAAACGTCGGAGCAGACGTGTTGACACCAACCGTGGGGGCGTTCTTCACGGTGTTAAACACCTCTGCGGCGTGCAGCCAAGTTTTTGCGGGGATGCATCCTCGAACTAGGCAGGTACCTCCGATTGTGTCCTTCTCGACGAGGGCGACCTTCAGCCCAAAGTTGTGTGCGTAGAGGGCAGCGGCGTATCCGCCGGGGCCTCCGCCAATTACTGCTACGTCGTACACGTCGGCCTCCGATAGATACGCACTTGGGAGCACGCGGAACAATTTCATTGTAGTGCAGGAGCGCTGTGCTCCCACGCACCCGATCTGAGGTTCTGCCCCGGCTGTAGCATGCAGCAAATGCAGACCCGCTATCTGATTCTCGCCTCTCTCGTCACCGGATTAGCCATCCTCGTCGCGTTTGTGCTGTGGATTGGGCCCGGTGCCCTATGAGCACCGAAGGCCCCACGCAGGGCCTCAGCGATGCGGTTGTCTCCGCACTCTGTAAGGGCGAAGTGATCACGTTCTTTGCAGATCGGGGAACGTACACGGAGGGTGACGAATTCGACGTTGTCTCGGTGGGTCCAACAGACGTGGACGCCCTCAAATCCGCATACAAACGTACCGCGACCCATGATCTGAGTCATGTAGCGGCCTCGGCAACGGTGCATGCAGTTCATCCTGCGGGCTTGCTCGACCCGGAAGCCGGTGCCTCGCGCCATATTTTCGACCAGGCCGGCACGGGGGATCTTGTGCTCGTACGGGTAGCGATCGACGCAGTCCCAGTGTTGTCTGACACCGCGTTTACTGCCCGCCGCAAGAGTGTCGAGGGTGCACTTGGTGAATGAACATCCGTTGGCACCGGTCATCGAACGGACCCTGATTGAGGTCTCCGACGAGGTCCTTCTTGAGGCCCGTTGGGACAAACCGGACGACCCGCAATCGGTTGTCGTTTTCTGTCACCCGCACCCACAGCACCGCGGGACAATGACTGCCCCATTGATGGTCGGAGTCACCGCCGCGCTAGTACGCGCGGGCATCGGTGTGCTGCGTTTCAACTTCCGTGGTGTTGGTGAATCGAGCGGCGCGTGGTCCTCCGGCGACGGCGAACAAGATGACATCGGCGCCGCGATTGACGTCGCAGTCAGCACGCATCCCGACCTAGCTCTCGGAATCGCCGGATGGTCATTCGGGGCGGCAACATCACTCCTCTGGCAGGCCCGCGAAAGGTCGTCGCTGCCGTGGGCAGGAATCGCGCCACCTGTGTTCAGCGACCTGACGCCACGGCTCCCGGATCCGGCGGTGTTGCCAGCAGCCGCACGGACATTCATCGTGGGTGATCGTGACCAATTTGTCACCGTCGAAGAGACCAGCGTCTACGCAGAGTCGATTGGCGCCTCGATTCACATATTGCGCGGAAGCGACCACTTCTTCCACTTCAGATTCGACAAGGTCGCGGCGCACGTCACCGCCGCCCTCGGCGGGACCGTCACCTCAGTGTGAAACCGCGGTTTCTGGCTTCCTCAATGGTGTCCGGACCGAAGGTTTGTAACAGGTTCTTGGCAATCAACGCACCTAAATCTATGAGAGCGACAAGTTCGGCGGACTCGGCAGCGTCGTCCGTGTCGAACACAGTCATAGTCGAACGATCCCCGACATATCTGTGATCCGAGAACCTAGTAATCCGGGCCATGGCGCTACACCCCGATCCTTATGACAGCCTCAGCAACATCGGATCCCAGATCTCGCACTGTGATCAACCCCGACACATCCCCATTTGAAAACGTTACGACGGCACGACCGTCCGCTTTCAGTTCGCTCGTCAATTCGTACCCCTGCGCCCGCAGGCTCTGGTCGTAAAACACGACCACCGCATCCTGGGCTGCTGTCACCCTCACAATCGCTTCCGACCTGCCGTTCGCCGGGTCGTCCATCGTTGACCCGATAACGGCCGACGCTGGTATGGGGAAATCGTCGGGAAACATCTCTGGGAACGTGCCGCTGCCAAACACAAGCGAATCTGTTGAGGCTGGCGTAGTCGAAGTGCTCGTAAAAACGTCGGTGCCCGCACCCGAAGTTGTGGTGGAGGAAACACCCGAGCAGGCCGCGGCCACCATGGCAAAAGCCACGACAGACGACCGCACAGTTACCAGCGTCCGGCGCATGATTGGGGCCTCCGTGAATCCTTGTTCAAACCCGAAACGCCAGTCTATGCGGTATCTGTGGGAGACGACGGATCACTGTCGATGTCCATGCCATACGCCTGCGCGGTTTCTTCTGCCGTTGCGGCAAGCCCGACAGCACCGATCGCAACCATGTAGTCGGCGCGGCGGGCAAGCACCTCTTCAATGAGCGGTCCGTCGTACGCATATCCGCGGTCTAGGCACTCTTGTTGGACAAACACTGCTGAGTCGTATCCCCCAACAACAACGGCGCCGTCGAGGTCCAACGACTCGAAGGCTTTTTGGGCGAAACGAATGTCGATCTCGAGGATGCGTCTGATATCTGAGATCTTGAGCTGTTCGCGGGTCTTGGGAAGAAGAGCCGCGGTCACCCACTCAAGGGAATCCTCGACCCCGTAGATCACTGCGCGCGTCTCCAACTCGAGCTGCCCCTGCCACAGAAAAGCCAACCCGATGGCGAAAAATACCAGGAGAAGCGACAATGCAAAAAGAGCAGCACCCATAGGGCCATTTTACCCTTGTTGAGCGCATGAGTGATCATGATACGCTTTCCAACAGCGCCTACGGAGGTACCGGATGTCGGGTGAGCAGGTTGATCTCTTCTTCGCGATCATCGCGATCACCAGTCTCGCAGGAAGTATCGGAGTTGTGCTGCTCGCGCTCGCTAGCCGGTTTTCATCGGGAACGAACGATGCACTGATACGGGCTCGGATGGCGATCGGCGGGAGCGAACTTTTCTATACCGCGGGAACGGCGGTTGGTGCGACGCTCGGCAGTCTCTACTACTCTCAAATCCGCGGTTTCGAGCCCTGTCAGCTCTGCTGGTATCAGCGCATCTTCATGTACCCGCTCGCCGTGCTGCTTGTCGTGGCGCTCGTCAAACGGGACACCGTCGTCAGACGCTACGCCCTTCCGCTCGCGCTCATCGGCGGAGGGATCGCGTTCTATCACAACTACGTCCAGATCTACCCGAGCCTCGACGCCGGAGGAGCGTGTGGCTTTGGCCCAAACTGCTCGGGAAAGTACATCAACGTCTTCAACAACGTTTCCATCCCAGTCATGGCGCTCGCGGCCTTTTCGACGATTGCGATCCTTCTGATCTCGCTATACCTCAACGAACGCGACACCACCGCTCTCAACAACACGACGATCAAGGAACGTGAATATGACATCACGTAAGCAGAGGAAAGTTCCAGTTGCAGGCATCGTCTTCGGAGCGATAGCAGTCGTTCTCGTTGGTGTGGTTACCTTTGCCGGGGACACCAGCGGAGCAAGTTCCGAAACTGGCGAGCCAACGGTCGAAGGAACTCTCGCCCCTCTTCAGCAGGGCATGACCGCCGCGACCGACCCTATGGTCGGTGCCATAGCGCCAACCATAGTCGGTGCGGATTTCGACGGTACCACAGTCACGATCGAGGCGGGTGCGCCGACCGCCGTCATCTTCCTCGCTCACTGGTGTCAGTTCTGCCAGGCCGAAGTACCGGCAGTCCAGGGATGGCTCGATGCAACCGGAGGTGTAGACGGTGTCGACATTATTTCAGTCGTCACGTCCGTGAACCCGTCTCAGGGCAACTATCCACCGTCGAAATGGCTTGAACGTGAACGGTGGACTCCTCCGGTGCTCCTCGACGACACCGCGAACAACGCATACCGCGCGTATGGTGGGACAGCGTTCCCGTACTGGGTCTTCATCGACGGCGATGGCAGAATCATCGAGCGACGCGCTGGCGGAATCTCCATCCCCGAGCTAGAGGCCATCCTGCAAACCCTGAAAGGGTAACCACGCTCCCCGCACGGGGGCCGTCCGCCATCAATCGGGCGTCCCCCGTCGTTTCAAGTGCTTTTCCTCGGCAGCTGAGTCTTCTCAATACCGAGGCGGTCGGCCAGTATCGCCCTCCAAGCTGTCCCATCACCGAACATCAGTTGGTTTGTCTTGGCGCGTTTGAAGTAAAGATGGGCATCGTGTTCCCAAGTGAATCCGATGCCGCCGTGTATTTGGATGCTTTCAGCGGCGCAGAAGAAATATGCGTCGGCGCAAAACGACTTCGCGAGCGGCGCACTGATCGAAAATTCCTCTGGGTCGTTCACCGCTGCCCACCCCGCAGCATACGCTGACGACTTTGCCGACTCGACCTGCACCAACATGTCTGCGCATTTGTGTTTGACTGCTTGGAACGAGCCGATTGCCCGGCCGAATTGCTTGCGAACCTTGGCATACTCGACCGCCATCTCTAGGCATTTTTGGGCCCCCCCGACCGATTCGTAGGCGAGGGCCGCACCGGCAATGTCGTACAAAGACGTCATGAGCGCCTTCCCCGACCCCGCCACTCCCAGACGGTCGGCGGTTTTGAGAGGGACAGTCTCGAACGACACAACAGCCTGTTTGCGCGTCATGTCCAGCGTTTCGACGCGATACGACGTCACCCCCGAAGTGTCCGCAGAGACAATCCAGAAATCGACATTTTCATCGCCGTCGCGGGCCGCCACGATCAGGGTGTCGGCCGTGTGGCCATCGACAACAAACTCTTTCGTCCCCGTAATGGTGGCAACATCGCCATCGATGTGAACCTTTGTGGTGACATCGTCAAGCGACCACCCGCTCCCGCTGTCCACGGGGGCGAAAGCAAGGCGGTGCTCCCCCGCGGCAACCCGTGGGAGATATGCCCGCTTTTGTTCCTCTGTGCCACCGAGGAGAATTGCGTTTGCACCCAGCACTACCGTCGAGAAAAACGGCCCTGGAGCAACGAACCTCCCCATCTCTTCAAGAACGATGCCCAGCTCCTGGAACGTGAAACCTGCTCCGCCGTACTCCTCCGGGATGGCCATGGCTTGCCAACCCATCTCGGCGATCTCTCCCCAGAACGTCTCGTCGTGGGCAGTCTCTGACTCCATCAGCTCGCGAACTCTTGCGGACGGCAAACGGTCGCTCAGATACTCGCGAGCCATGTCGCGCAGCATTGTCTGCTCCTGTGAAATTCCGAAGTCCATCCCACATCCCTTGCGTTGCTGTGCCACTTGCGAGTTTTCATTCAAGCGCGTCCGCACGTCTCGTGCCGCGACACTACTCTCGCAAGAACCTGCTGAGGAGTGCTGTGCCAATACCGTGGCATCTCGAAACTGCGACCGTGCTGATCCGCAAGGTTTGCGTGGGGAGGCTTGAGAACAACGCGTACGTTGTCGCATGTGCGGTGACCCGCAAGGCTGTCCTCGTCGATGCCGCCGACGAGGCTGAGCGGCTTCTGGAGGAGCTTGCTGACGTTGAGCCGCTGGCAATTCTGACTACGCACGGCCACTGGGATCATGTCGGGGCAGCAGCGGACGTGTCTCAAAGCCTTGGAATCCCATTCCGCATGCACGCTGCCGACGCCAACATGGTCACGATACCCGTTGACAACCCCATCGCAAGCGGTCGCATCACTGTTGGAGACCTCACAATCGAAGCGATCCATACTCCTGGACACACCCCGGGTTCGATGACGTTCTCTGTGGACGGCGTGTTGCTGACCGGGGACACGCTGTTCCCCGGGGGACCCGGCGGAACCGCATCCGACCAATCTTTCGGGCAGATCATCGAGTCACTAGAAACAACGATTTTCTCAAAGCCTGACGAGACGCTCGTGTTTCCCGGGCACGGTCTCGACACAACAATTGGCGCAGAACGACCGAACCTTGCAGCATGGCGGGCACGCGGCTGGTAAGCAGGAGGAATCCGCAATGGAACTTGGACTGATGGTGGAGCCGCAACTCGGCGGCACGTACGACGATCTACTCAAGCTAGCTCGGTGGGCTGAACGCGCCGGCCTCGACAGCTTTGCACGGTCCGACCACTATCTCCACACGAAGATCAACGCACACACAACAGATGCAATGATTTCGCTTGCGGGTCTCGCTAGGGACACCGAGCGCATCAAGCTGACAACGCTGGTCTCTCCCCTAACGTTCCGCCACCCCGCGGTTGTGGCCAAAAGCGCGGCGACCATCGATGAAATGTCGGGCGGTCGTATGGAACTCGGCGTTGGCACAGGATGGATGGCCGCTGAACACGATGACTTCGGTATTGAGTTGCCCAGCATGTCTGAACGCTTCAGCCGACTGTACGAAACGCTTGCATACCTGCACGCCGCGTTTGGCCGCACAAATGGCGGTTTCAGCGGACGCCATTACCATCTAGCAGACATCGATGTCCTCCCTCGCCCTGTTGGATCGCTATCGATCATCGTTGGTGGGGCTGGCATGAAGAGAACGCCAACCCTCGCGGGCAAGTTCGCTGACGAATACAACATGTTCGTGACTGACCCTGAAACTCTGCTGAAGCGTCGTAATGTCATGCGGGGCGCAGCGACCGATGCCGGGCGCAACCCCGACAGTGTCAAGATATCGTTTATCGGACCGGCCTTCGTGGGCGACACCGAGAAGGAGGGGCTAGATCGGCTCGCCGAACACGCCGCAGCATACGACCAGGAACCTGAAGAACTTGAGAAGAAGATGCGTTTGCGAAACGTCCCGATCGGCTCCTACGCCCAGGCCAACGAGACCATGCAGAAACTTGAGGAAATGGGAATCGGCCGCTACTACTACCAGGTGTTCAAGCCGCTTGCTGACATCGACACCGGGTATTTGGGTGTCGTGTTTTATGCACTACGCGGATAGGAGAAAACCGGCAATGCGGGGAGCGCCGAACCCTAGAATGAGCCTATGAACACGCCTCCACTCCTCGAAATCGACGGTCTCCATGCATCCGTTGGCGACATCGAGATCATCAAAGGTTTGGATCTCACCATCAACGCCGGCGAAATCCATGCCCTCATGGGTCCGAATGGATCGGGCAAATCAACCCTGGCCAACATCCTTCTCGGCCACCCCGCGTACACGGTGACAGCCGGAGTAATCCGCTACAAGGGCGACGACATAGCCGAGTGGAAACCTTACAAGCGAGGTGCCGCTGGGATGTTCCTCGGGTTTCAGTACCCCGAAGAGATCTCCGGCGTGAACCTGGTCAACTTCCTCCGCACGGCGCTGTCAAACCGCACCGGCACCGACTACACCGTGCTTGAACTCCGTCTTAAGATCATGGACGCGTTGAAGGAACTCGGGATGGACCCATCGTTTGCTGACCGGCATCTCAACGAGGGCTTTTCCGGCGGAGAGAGAAAACGCAACGAAGTGTTACAGATGACGATCCTCGAACCCGACCTGGCTGTGCTCGACGAGACGGACTCGGGCCTAGACATCGACGCCTTGAAAATCGTTGCCGACGGTATAAAACGCCTGGCAAGTCCCGATCGGGGGTTCTTGATCATCACGCACTATCAACGGATGCTCGACTACATCTCACCAGACGTTGTGCATGTGTTCGTCGACGGCCACATCGTCGAGACGGGCGGAGCCGAACTCGCCGAGAGGATCGAGACATCAGGCTATGACGAGTATCGCGTCGCATCGTCATGACCTTGGACGTTGCCCGCATCCGCAAGGACTTCCCCATCCTTTTCCGCCAGGTCAACGGACATCCTCTGATCTATCTCGACTCGGCATCGACATCGCAGAAGCCACAGCAGGTGATCGATGCCGTTTCGGACTACTACGAGCGGATAAATGCAAACGTTCACCGCGGTGCGTACACACTCGCCGACGAGGCGACGACAGCTTACGAGAGCGCGCGCAGCCGCGTAGCGTCATTTCTCAACGCCTCGTCGCCTGCCGAGATCGTGTTCACGCGGGGCACCACCCAGGCAATCAATATGATTGCGTACGGTTGGGGACTCAATCGGTTGACCGAGGGTGACAAGATCGTCCTCACCGTCGCGGAACACCATTCCAACCTTGTGCCGTGGCAGATCATTGCCCGCCACACCGGAGCAGAACTCGTTCATCTCGGCATCACCGAGAACTACCACATCGACACGTCGACCATCGACCGGGTCTTCGACGAGAAGGTAAAGATCGTCGCCATCAGCGGCATGTCAAATGTCACGGGGGCAATCGGGCCGATCTCGGAAATCGCCGAAGCAGCGCACCGGGTCGGGGCGATCGTCGTGATAGACGGGGCTCAGTCTGTCCCTCACATGCCGACCGATGTGCAAACACTCGGGGTCGATTTCCTAGCGTTCTCCTCGCACAAGATGCTCGGCCCTACGGGCATTGGTGTGCTGTGGGGACGGCTCGATCGCCTCGAAGCCATGGAACCTACAGAGGGTGGCGGTGAGATGATCCTCGACGTGCAACTCCATGAGTCAACGTGGGCACCTGTTCCGCATAAGTTCGAGGCGGGCACACCCCCAATTGCTCAGGCAGTCGGCCTTGGCGCCGCGGTCGACTATCTGACCGATATCGGTATGGACAACGTCCGCTTGCACGAGAAGGAGATCACGGCCTATGCCCTTGAACGATTGGCAGAGGTACCCGATCTCACCGTTTTCGGCCCGACCGACGTCGAGACCCGCGGCGGCGCTGTCTCCTTTTCTTTGGGTGACATCCACGCACACGACCTCGCCACCATCCTCGATCAAGAGGGAGTTGCGGTCCGTGCCGGCCACCACTGCGCAAAACCGCTTATGCGTGAGTTCAACGTGATATCGACCGCCCGCGCATCCTTCTACCTCTACAACACCAATGAAGAAGTCGACGCGCTGGTCGACGGTTTGCACAAGGCTCGCGCGATATTCGAGTTGTGACATCGCTTGGCCGGTCCCTATCGAACCGACCACACCGCACGGCGGGCAGCGAGCTTTCAAGAAACCAGTACGCTTATGACAGTTAAGACCAAGGAACCAACGATGCCGCTCCAAGAGCTTTACAGAGGTGTGATCCTGGATCACTACCGCAACCCACGTCGCCGCGGGAAACTGTCAGCTCCCCACATTCATACCGAGGGAAAGAACCCCTCGTGCGGTGACGAATTTGCTCTTGATCTGATCATCGAAGATGGTGTCATAACCGACTCAGCAACCCAGGGCCAGGGGTGCTCCATCTCGCAGGCATCTGGATCGATGATGGCCGAAACGATCGTTGGAAAGACCGTTGCTGAGGTCGAAGAACTAGCGCACCAGTTCAAGATCATGATGACCATCGAGGAGGGCGATAGCTTGATCGACCCCGATCGACCGGGCGCCGCCCTCGGCGATCTAGAGGCTCTCCAAGGTGTTCGTAAGTTCCCGGTCCGCATAAAGTGCGCCGACCTCCCGTGGACCACCCTCGCCGAAGCTCTCGAACTCGCAACCATCAGCGCCCCAAGCTAAATCAGCGCGCAAGATTGCCGCTTTGTGCGGCTGCGGTGTCGGGACGGACCAGGGCGAATAGCACTGCGATGCCAAATACGTTGAGTGCGGCCGCCGCCCATGCGTCCGCCGAGTAGCCGAACTCTGCAAAGAGACGCACCCCGACGTAGGCACCCGCGGCACGACCCAGACCCGCCGAAAGAGTCATCAGCGACAAGAATCTCGTACGCGCCAACGGACGGATCTCTGTTGCGAACGGGATCGCCGACACGATCGTGAACTCGAAACCGGCGATTCCGATAAACAGGCCAACGAGCGATAGCACCAGCGAATCGCCGACCAGCGGGATCAGACTAAATCCGATCGCCGCGACCGACATGCCGAGGGCAAGGGCGTTGCGTTTTCCCATCCGGTCGGTGAGGGTGATCGTGCCACCTTCACCGAGAAGTTCTGCAAGGCCAATCACCGCAGCGATGCCGCCAAGACCGGCAATCTTGATCGCAAAGTCGTTCTCAAGCCACGCTCCCAACGAAATGAACATCAGCTCAGCCGATGTCATAAAGAGGACCGCGACGACGAGAAACCCCACGGCCGATCGGTCGAGAGTGAGTTTCTTATCGACACGGTCGGCATGCCCTGGCGCCTCGGGCTCAAGCAACGACCTAAAAAAGAATAGTGCGACGACTCCGCTGGCGGCGAATAGCCAAAAGGGTGCCCGCCAACCCCAACGGGAGATCAACCATCCTGCAACCGGTGCGCCGACGAAGAACCCCGCAGCCCACGTCACCTCGACCATCCCGAGCACGCGCGCCCGCTTCTCGTAGGGGACGCGGTCAGCGACGTAGGCCTGCTGGGCGACGTCGAACACCGGCTTCGCAAGTCCGATCAGCACAAAGGACACCACCGCTCCGACCCAGACACCCGTGACCGCGACAGCCAAAGACCCCGTCGCGAAGAGAACAATCCCGAAACCGATGAGCCGGCGACGCCGCTCACCCCGCCCAACCGTCGAAACCACGACCGGTGTGGCGAGAGCTGCGAGCGAACGTACCGATACGAGCCAGGCCACATCGTTCAGCGGCACGCCGAGACCGCGTGCAAGCACCGGCAAGAATGGGTACACAAATCGGACCGAAACGTTCAGCATCAGCCGAACAGCAATCAGAAATCCAAGCGCCCTTCCGAAAGGGCGCGGCTCCTCAGTCACCGGTGCCGCACCGGGTCATCTGGCAACGCCACCCTCGGTCATCGGATAGAGGTCGAGTGCCGAGTCGAGTTCATCGGCGGGCAACACATCGAGAGCAAGCGCGGCGTCTCGAACGCTTGTGCCTTCCGCAAACGCCTTCTTGGCGACTTTCGCAGAGAGATCGTATCCGATGATAGGAACGAGGGCCGTGATGATGATCACATTCTGTTCGAGCAGCCATGTAGCCCGTTCAGCGTTCGCCTCGATGCCCTCAATGCACTTCTCGCGCAACGCGGTACAGCCGTTGGAGAGGAGGTCGATGGACTCGAGAAGGTTGTGAGCAATCAGCGGCATCATCACATTGAGCTCGAAGTTCCCGTTCGCCCCGCCCCACGTTATTGCTACGTCGTTGCCGATTACCTGCGCCGCGACTTGCATCATCATCTCCGGCATGACCGGGTTGACCTTGCCAGGCATGATTGACGAGCCGGGCTGCAATGATGGCAGGTTGATCTCGTTGAAACCTGTCCGCGGGCCACTCGACAGCCAGCGCAGATCGTTGACGATTTTGAACAGCGACACCGCAACCGTCTTGAGCGCCCCAGAAGCGCTCACGGTCGCATCTTTGGCTGCTTGAGCCTCAAAATGGTTTGGGGCTTCGACGAAGTTGAATCCCGAACGTTGCGCCATCAGAGCAATCGTGTCCGCGGCGAAGCCGGCAGGGGCATTGATCCCGGTGCCGACCGCGGTCCCACCCAGGGCCAGCTCCTCAAGTTCGGGAACGACGTGTTCGACCCGTGTGACGCCCTTGGCGATCTGAGCTGCGTAACCCGCGAATTCCTGGCCGAGACGTACCGGCGTCGCGTCCATCAGATGAGTGCGCCCCGACTTCACGATCCCATCAAACTCGACAGCCTTGGCGCTGAGAGATTCTTCAAGCGCGCGGAGGGCGGGCAGTAAATCCTCAGAGAGCGCCGCTACCGCGGCAACGTGAATGGCTGTGGGGATCGTATCGTTGGAGGACTGACCTGAGTTCACGTGATCGTTGGGGTGGACGAGCTTCGACCCGATCTCGCCACCGAGGATCTGGGTAGCTCGGTTGGCGAGGACCTCGTTGGCGTTCATATTGGTCGACGTACCCGAACCGGTCTGGAATATGTCGACAACAAATTGATCGTCGTACAAACCTTCCATCATCTCGTCGGCAGCGGTCCGAATCGCATCGGCTTTATCTGCATCGACCGCGCCAGAACGTTTGTTGATTTCCGCAGCAGAACCCTTGAGGAGTCCTTGTGCCCAGATGAACCGGCGCCCAAACCGCAGATTTGAAATCGGAAAGTTTTCGACAGCGCGCTGCGTGGACGCTCCGTACAGCGCATCGGAGGGAACCTCGACGTCTCCCATAGAATCTCGTTCAATACGCATTGTCACTCCTGAGACGGTCGGTGTCCTGCCGGTCAGGTTAGTGAGTCTCCGCTGCCCGCAGCTGACAACAGCGCACCGGGAGTAAGGGCCTCGGCAAGACCGACAAGGGTCTCGGATCTGACACGAAACCAAGCCCACTTCCCTCGCTGTTCTCGTTCAAGAAACCCTGCGGCCACCAATTGTGAAAGGTGGTGAGATGTCGTCCCCTGACTACGGTCGAGCAACTCGGGTAAATCACAGGCGCACAGTTCCCCGCTATCAGACGCCGCGACCAGTGACAGGATGCGAAGCCGCACGGGGTCACCCAGAGTTTTGAACAATGTCGCCGCGTGGGCGGCATCCACCGAACTCATCGCGACATCTGAGGCCACGGCGCAGCACACTTCCGTCGCGTCCGAACAGTAATCTTGACTCGCGGCGATTCCCATACATATATATTGACACACATCGATATGATGTGCAATACTCTGGTACATACATATCGGCGTCAATCAATATGAGGAACTATGGAAATCGACCGACTCCCTACCATCGTCCTTGGAGCCGGCCCCGTGGGTTTGGCTGCTGCCGCCCATCTGTCACGGCGAGGACTGCCATTCCTTGTCCTTGAGCGGGGTCACTCCGTCGGTGAGAATATGCTCGACTGGGGCCAGATCCGCATGTTCTCACCGTGGCGGTACGCCATCGACTCTGCAGCCGTTGCCCTGCTTGGCGAATCGTGGCCGTCACCCGATCTCAACGACTTCCCCACAGGGTCCGACATGGTCGATCTTTACCTCGAGCCGCTCGCTGAACTTTCCGAGATCGCCCCCTGGCTCCACCTGAACCATGAAGTCGTCTCGATCCACCGTTTGCACATGGGCCGCTCAACGACACCGGAACGCGCCGATTCGCCTTTCGTCGTCACCGCAGCAACGGACACCGGGCTTGTGGACTTCCACGCGGCAGCCATTGTCGACGCCACCGGAACATGGTCTCAGCAGAACGCGGCGACAACCACAGGAAGTCTTGCGCCGTCGGAAAGTGCGGCCGCAAAGCTGGTCAGCTACGGCGCACCCGACGTTGCCGGCAAACAACGATCGCGATATACAGGCAAACGGATTGCCGTCATTGGTGGCGGGCATACAGCACAAAATACTCTCCGATCACTTTCGACGCTGCAGGATATCGATCCAGCAACCAAGATCCATTGGCTCATCCGGCCCCGGTCGGCCGCATCTTTGTTCGGCACCGGTGAAGCTGACGGACTGTCCAATCGAGCCGCACTCGGCTCAGCGGCGCGCGATCTCGTAGAAAGCGGAGCGATTCAAGCGCACACCGGTTTTCTCACGGAGAGATTTTCCGTTGACGGAGACACCGTTCGCATCCACTCGATTGACGGTGCCACCATCGTCGTTGACGAGGTGATCGTCTGCACGGGCCAGCATCCTGACCACACGATCACATCTGAACTCCAGCTTGACTTCGACCCCGTCACACAAGCGACTAGGCAGCTTGGGCCATTGATCGACCCGAACATCCACTCCTGTGCGACGGTGAAACCGCATGGCCATCGTGAGGTGTCGCACCCCGAGCCAAACTTCTACACCGTCGGCATGAAGTCCTACGGGAGGGCGCCAACGTTTCTGCTCGTGACTGGATACGAACAGGTCCGCTCGGTAGTCGCGGCTATCGCGGGAGACATGGAAGCTGCCGACAACGTGTCGCTTGAGCTGCCAGAGAGCGGGGTGTGTGGCGTTCCCACTCAGCGACTCACCATAGGCAGCGGCCCGGTGGAAGCGTCAACGTTGGGAGGGTGTTGCTAGAGCACAGAGTTCGAGCAGCGATCCTCGCTACGGGTACTACATGCCACGCTGGTGCAAACGCCGGTACAGCACTTCTGCATCAAGTTACCAACGCTCTGTCCACCGCTTCGGGAACGATCTCACCGACATCCCCTTCGATTCTGAGGGTAAGGGACGGCTTGAAATCGTGATCAGTCTGTCCCTGGTTCACAACGACATACGGAACACCGCGGTCCGCCGCCATCAGCGGCACCGCGGCAGCCGGGTACACCGACAGAGTCGATCCCAGGGAGAGAACAAGGTCGCACGAAAGAGCGGCGGAGCGAGCACGTTCGATTTCGACGATATCGAGATTCTGACCGAAGGAAATCGTTGCAGGTTTGAGCAGCCCGCCACAGTGACAAACGGGCGGATCTCCTGACTCTTTGAAAGCGGCGTAATGCGGGGCGGGGTCGGTCGTCTCGCCACATGTCTGGCAGGCAACGAGCCGGACAGTTCCATGAATCTCAACAAGACGCGAGTCGCTCGTCCCCGCTGCCGAGTGCAGACCGTCGACGTTCTGGGTGACCACCATCTCCAGCTTTCCCGCCGTTTCGAGTCGGGCGATAGAACGATGCGTATCGTTCGGCTTCGCAGCACCCCATTGCTGACTGTCCGATATCTTCTGTTCCCAATACCTCACCCGCTCAGCGTGGTCGGTCATGAACTCTTCATAAAACACCGGCGTCTTTGTTTTCCACACACCCTGAGGGCCACGAAAATCTGGTATACCGGACCCAGTCGAGACTCCAGCACCGGTAAATACCAGGATCCTCGAAGCGTCCCGCAGCAGGTCAGCTAGTTCAGCAACTTGCTCCTCCACGTCAACGGGCTCCCAAAGCGGATCGCAACTCAATGAGTGACTGCTCGAGGTTGTCAAGAAACTCTGCGATCGGGGAATCGGCAACGACCAGCTCGACAGGGACCGACATCACGAGTGGAACATCGACGTCAACCTGAACAACCTCGCTGATCGGGATCTCGAAATCGGCAACCACCGGCACCGACAGTTCTAGCGGAACGTCAATGGTGATGGGTATCTCAGTACCAAGTGGACCCCTGACGCTGATAGTCGTGCGGAACTGCTCGCTGATCATGATTTCGGTGTCAACGGGGATCGTGATCACCTGATCGATTGGGACGTCCGCGACAAAACTGATCGATTGATCGAGGTCCACAACGACCTCGATTGACGCGTCCCCCATCTCGGAGACGTCCTCGATGGCCCTCTCTAGCGCAACGTCGACTGCATCGACTGCGCCCCCAATGCGAAACGCAAACATCACCCACGCGGTGAGGAGAACGACATTGAGCAGCAGCGAGACGGACACACCGATCGTAAGCAGCCTGAATCTGTTGTTGCGAAGGTAGCCGAAGGCTCTGTCACTGGCCATGACCCCACGCTACCGCAATCAGTGCGAAAGCGATCGCGCTGTCGTCCGCTCCACTCGTGCGACTACGCTGCCTTGACGATCATTCAACTTGAGGACACACGGAACGAAACCCCGATCACAGCAATTTTTGGGATGTCGCCGACGATTTCATCGACAGCGGACGAGTGGAGGAAGGCTCGATGATGGGCCACCACTGTCCGCGTGCGGTAACCGGCGGCGGGTTCGTTGCCACCGTCGAACGGTCTTCCGGCAACCTGGTGGTAAAGCTGCCAAAACACGTTGTTACCGGACTGGTTGAGTCTGGCGAAGGCCTCACTTTTACACCAGCCGACAAGGTCTTCAGAGAGTGGGTAGCGATCCCCAAGTATGACGCCGACCGATGGTTCGAGCTAATCGAAGAATCGATAGAGTTCATTAGCCAACCCAATTAGCGCCAACACCGGGGTAACCTTTAGGGAGATCCTGACGAGAGCAAACTCGTCGCCTCGCATTCACCACCATTCGAAAGGGTCCGATGTCCGCGTTACGAACATTGCTCGACGGAAACCAGCGGTTCGCGTCGACGTTTGCGGATTCCGAGCTTCCTATCAAACCCCGCCTTGGAACCATCGTTCTCACTTGCGTCGATACAAGGCTCGACCCGGCAAGGTTTCTCGACGTTGCACCGGGTGACATATTGGTGCTTCGCAACACCGGTGGTCGACTCACCCAGGGTGTATTACTCGACCTCGCGGTCCTCGGATTCCTTGCATCCGGACCACTCGGCGGCCCTCCGGTTAGTCCCGAGTTAGTTATCATCCACCACACTGACTGCGGCATGTCGCGGCTCGTCGACCCCGAAGCACAGCGCGCACTTGGCGAACGCCTAGGGATATCGTCAGAGGCGGTGGCAGCGATGGCGATCGCCGACCCGGCCGAGAGTGTAAAAGACGATGTCGAAAAGTTCCTCCACACTCCTGGTGTGCCCGCGACGTTCGTGGTTTCCGGACATGTATACGACGTGGCCACCGGCCTGCTTGATGAGGTCGTTGCACCGTCATCACCTCCGGCGGGGTAACGCTCTCGATCGGCGCTATGTGACAATCAGCGCCACCGCGGATGCCACCGTAACGAGTGCCACCAGATAGTACGACACCACCCACCGAGAGTCAGCACCCGAAATTCGCAGTGCCGCGCCAAACGCTCGCGGTCGGGCAAGCATGTCTCGCAGCGCACGATCTCGCCGTGTGCCTCGACCAACCAGCAGCGACACTCGGTTGTCATCGAACCCGTCCTGAGAAACGGTCGTATCCACACGCCGCTGGAGAGGGGCCACAAGGACTATCAACAACACGGCAATTGCCAGGGACCCAGCCCAATTGGCGGGCGGCGCCGCGAAAGTAAGAAAGGCCAGCATGACCAGCCACGCAGCCCACACCCTGAGGATCTGCCCGAGAAATTCGCGCGCATCGGCGGGGCTATGGAACACCCATGTATCGTTGTTCACCTGCACCTCCACAACATCACCCACGCTGGGCTCCTACCGGTGGACACACCTACCTGCGCCGCACCACGTGTCTGCACCCTACTCGCCGCCTGGCGCCGCAATGAAATCTCGCTGCGGGAAACGCTTGCTTGAGGCCGAATTACAGTCCGTCAAGAAAGCCGCCGTCATCCGCGTCGTCCGTCGCGGAAGCGAACCCTTTCACGAACTCTAGGTAGCCGCCTGCCTCAAGTTCTTCTGCAATCTCTGGCCCCCCGCTCTTTACGATCCGGCCATCGATCATGACGTGAACGCGGTCCGGTTTCATGTAGCGCAGTATGCGGTTGTAGTGGGTGATAATCAAGACGCCCAGGTCTGGCGAACGGAGCCCTTCGACGAGTTCAGCGACCTCACGAACAGCATCGATATCGAGACCAGAGTCGATTTCGTCAAGCACCGCAATCTTCGGCTGGGTAGCAACAAGCTGCAACATTTCGGAGCGTTTTTTCTCGCCGCCCGACAACTCATCGTTCACCGCTCGATCCATAAACCGATCCATATCGAGGGACTCGATCGCGGCGGCGGTCCGACTTTTGAAATCTTCGGTGTCCTCAGCAACCTCAGCCATCTCGTCCAGTAGCTCGTCGAGGCGAACCCCGCCAATCTGAATCGGATATTGAAACGCTTGAAACAACCCGGCGCGGGCGCGCTCGTCCACGGCCATCTCAGAAATCTCAACACCGTCGATCTCGACGCTTCCGGATGCCGCGTATTCAGGCTTGCCGGTCAGTACATGGCAAAGAGTCGACTTGCCCGAGCCGTTCGGCCCCATAAGTACGTGGATTTCGCCCGCCGGAACGACGAGATCTACACCCTTGAGTATGTGGAGCTCACCAATGTGGGCCTCCAGGGATCGGACCGAAAGAGCGATGCTCATAACTGTTCCTCTCGAATGACAAGCATTACATCACCGTCGACAACATTGATTTCATAAACCGGCACCGCGGCTGTTGCCGGGAGGGAACTGGGTTCACCGGTGGTGAGTGAAAACTCAGCGCCGTGGCGTGGACATTCAACCTCACCCTCAAAGACTTCTCCCTCAGCGAGCGATGCTTCGGCGTGCGAGCAGAGGTCGCCGATTGCATGAAATGCGTCGTCGATGCGGAATACCGCGATTCGAAGATCCCCCACTTCGACGCTAACGCCACGGCCTTGTGGAAATGCATCGACTTCGCCAAGCCGAACCGTCGACGTCATAGACGTCCCTCCGATTGGGCGGCGACAAATTTTTCGTTGATCCAGATTCGCAGCGCGTCACGTATCTGGCGGTGTGACACCCTTGTCAGGGCCTCTTCAAAGAATCCCTTCACCTGGAGTCGGTCGGCTCGGGCCCGGTCGAGACCGCGCGACATAAGGTAGTACCGCTGCTCTTCGTCGAGCGGCCCCATGGTCGAGGCGTGCCCACACTTCACGTCATTGGCGAGAATCTCAAGATTCGGTACCGACTGAGCGCTCGCCCCGGCGGACAGAATGAGGTTCCGGTTCGTCTGGTGGGCGTTGGTCTTTTGAGCTCCTTTTTCAATCCGGATCATGCCGGTAAACACTGACGCCGAATCGTCCTCGACGGCCCCCTTGAGGAACATGCTTGAGGTTGTTCCGACACCGATGTGGTCCAAAAAGTACCGGTAGTCGAGGACCTGATCGCCGTCCCCAAAGTACGCGCCTACGATCTCCATATGAGAGCCGTTGCCCACAATATCGGCGTCGAGTCGAACACGCGAGTATGCGCCCCCGAGACCGATCTCGGTGAACGTGCCGGTTGCATCTTTCGCCAACGAGTAGAACACGTCCGCTATCGACCTCGTGTTGGCTCCCAAGCGCTGCACGACGGTGAGTTTGAAGTGCGAGTTAGCACCGACCGAAACCTCGATCTGCGGTAGGACCAGACAATCAACGTCGTCAGCCGACGACAGGTACAGAATCGCAGAAGCCTCGGCGTTGTCTTCCACGACGACAGTGAAGCGAGGAAAACTCACGGTCCCCTGCTGGGTGGAGCTGACCTCCACAGTGAGAGGTTCGGCCAACGCCGTCCCAGAGGCGATGTGGAGGAACGCGCCATCACCGGCGAAGGCCTGGTGGGCAGCGGCGAAAACGTCTCGATCTGTCGGTATTCCGCGCCCGAAATGCCCCACGACCAAACTTTCTGCAACATCAAGTGCCGATCCGAACACGACGCCGTTCGGCAGGTCGTTCGCTAGTGACCCGAGTGCGCCGTCAGTGATCGCTAGCGCGCCGACGTCCGACCGGTAGGGGACATCCACCCCCGTCGGTACACCGCCCGAAGCGACGGAGTACTCCTCAAGGTCGAAGCTTAGATCGACATAACGCCATTCCTCCTGTCGCTCCGATGGCATATCCAGATCGGCGAACAAGGGTGCCGCGGACCGCTGCAGATCGGCCAACCACGAAGGCAGTCGAAGGTCAATAGGGGGATGAGCTTTGAGCGATACCACCGGGTCTCCTCAGGGACAATCAGACGCTGAAATTGTAGTCGCTGCCATGGTCGCTGACGCCGGTCAGCGGTGTGAACGACTGCCGACTAGTCGAGGACCCGGGCCAGATAGCGACGCCCTCGCGATGCGGAATACGTCGTCGAACATGGTCTCCGTCAGCCTCCCGGTGAACGTGTTCTGCTGGCTCGGGTGATAGGACATGATGACCGTCAGACCGGCCACCACAACGGACGCACCGTGACTGAACTTCGGACGTGGTTTCGGCATCGCGTGCCCATCGTTAGCCAAGAAACGCCACAAGGCAAGGAAGCCGTACTGTCCAAGGCAGACGATTACTTGGCGATTTTTCAGCAAGGAGAACTCTCTTGCAAGAAACGGGGCGCATGTGTCGCGTTCAGTGATTGTTGGTTTGTTGTTCGGTGGTGCGCACCGCACCGGTGAAGTGACCCACGCATCGGTTAGCTCAAGGCCATCGCCCGCGTCAACGCTGCTCGCCTGATTTGCAAATCCAGCACGATGCAATGCCCGGTACAGCCAATCCCCCGATCGATCACCCGTAAACATCCGACCCGTCCGGTTGGCGCCGTGTGCAGCCGGTGCAAGTCCGATGACGATGACGCGCGCATTCGGATCGCCGAACCCCGCAACACCACGCCCCCAGTACTCGTCATCCCTGAACGCCGCACGCTTGGTCCGAGCGACGTCTTCGCGCCACTCAACCAGGCGAGGACAGCGGCGACAGTCGGCGATGTCGGCCGCCAGCAGCGACAACGTGTCCGACCTAGGGTGGTCCGAGCCCATGTCTATGGGCGCAAGAAGCTGTCGTCGTACTGAGAGTTCGCCGACCAAATCATCCACCCCAGATCGCGCGTCTCTGCGACGTTCTGGACGGCGATAATTTCGGCCGCGTTCAACTGCCACGTTTGGATCCACGGCCGATAGATCGAGAACCCGACAAGCTTGGGAATGCCGGCGTCGAGTGCACCGCTGACGATCTCCACGGGGTAGTTGTTGGGGTTGTCGTAACCCTTCCACCCAGGACCGTACGTGTAGGTGTAGATCATCGGCGAAAGCACGTCGATAACCTGTGACAAGGCTGCCGGTGACTGGCCAATTCCCTCGTCCCAACTCGATTCGAGAGTTATGGCAAATATGTCAGCAGCAACGGCGCAGCCCTGAGGGTTTAGCCGGCTGTGGGCTTCCTCCAAGAACGCAGTGATCGTCGCCACCCGAACCTCTTCCGAGTATTCCTCTTTGAAGCTCAAAGTGCTGATGTCGCCATCTGACGGAAAGCGGACGTAGTCGAATTGGATCTCGTCAAACCCGAGCTCGCACGCCTCGTCGGCGAGATCGAGCGCTAGTTTCCACGAGTCACGATTGGTCGGGTCAAGCCAGCGAAATCCTCTGTTGCTCAACCACGGCTTGCCGGTGCTTGTGTCAATCACTGCAAGTTCTGGCCGCGCGCGGGCCAACGGATTGTCCTGGAATGTGACAATGCGGGTGATCTTGTACAGACCAGCGGCGTCCATATCTGCAATGAGTTCTTCGGCGTTGTAGAAAGCCTGTACCGCGCCAATCTCATTTGCTTCATCAACGTCGGTGGGATGCAATATGACGCCTGCCTCGTTGCGGGTGTCAAGCACAAGGGCGTTGACCTCAGAAGCTGCCGCAAGGTCCAGAATCTTCTGCCACGCACTTGGCGACCCGGCGGCTGCTGCATTGACACGCAATGCCTTGATCGTCAGCGGAGCCATCACTACATCAAGTGTGGGGTCCTCGCCATTCCAGAGGGCAACGGACTCTTCCCACGCAGGGCGTGCCACGCGTAACTGACCTTCAACGGCACGTTCGAGTCGGTAGCGACCATTCTTGTCGGTTTGATCAGACTGGCTCCCGAGAGACACTTGGGTAAACGGCAGGGGTCGCCCGTCGTGAGATGTCACCACACCTTCGAGAATCACCGGATTCAGCAGTACCTCGTACACACCGTCCTCGGGCTGTTCGCTTATGAGCGACTGGTGCGTGTGGAACCCCGGAGCGCGAATAATCACCTGAGTCGGCCGCTCGGGCCAGATGAGTGTGGCGTTCCCCGTTTCGTCAGATGCACCGAGGGTCTCGCCGAGGGAGATTTCTGCGGCGATTGGATCGAGGTGGTCCCGGTCCACAACGTTGATCGTTATCAGAGGCGGCGGCGGTTCTGGGGACCGCAAGGTTTCGCCGGAAAGCAGAACGCTGGATCCCGCGCACGCGCCCAGGCCAATGGCGGCAAACGCCAACAAGACACCAATATTTCGGGGACGCATTGCCGGAAGGACTCCTTGCGAAGACGCGCTCAGTGCTGCTGAGTACCGTAGGAGGCTAGCCGCCCGTTGCGCCTCATGCCGCCGCCTGATACCGTCACAGTGAAACATTTGCCGCTTCGACGGAGTGCGCAATGTTCAGAGAGGACAGGGGGTTGCAGTGGCAACATCCGCACAGCGGCTTGCAGCGCACAGCTCGGTGGGAACATATTTGGAGGAGGTCGCAGCACACGATCTCCTGGAGGCAACAGACGAGGTGGCACTCGCTCGCGAGATCGAACACGGCCAGGCCGCGGCCCAACTCCTCACGGAACACACCACAGCGCTTGGCACCGCGCGCAGAGCGACCCTCCGCGAAGCGGTGAAGTCCGGCGATGATGCGCAGACGGCGTTCGTTCAGGCGAACCTGAGACTTGTTGTCTCGATCGCCAAGCGGCACACCGGGCGAGGCCTTGATCTCCTTGATCTGATTCAGGACGGAAACCTAGGTCTCATACATGCCGTCACGAAGTTCGACTGGCGCAGAGGCTACAAGTTCTCTACATATGCAACCTGGTGGATTCGCCAATCGATCACTCGGGGACTTGGCAATCAAGGGCGCACGATTCGGATTCCCGTGCACATGACCGATGCTGTTCGGCTGACGCGCGAGGCCAAACAGGTGCTTACCGAAAAGCTCGGTCGCAACCCGACATTCGATGAGATCGCGGAGTTCTCCGGTTACACCGCCGCCAAGGTCGAACTAGCCTTGGCGACGCCGCAGGACACAGTTTCACTTGACCGTCCGATTGGCGATAACGGCGAAGCCACCTTGAGTGACTTCATCCCCGATCTTTCCGCTGCGGATCACTTCAACGAGGTCGACAATCGGGTCGGATTCGTGCAAGTTGCTGAGGCAATGGCCTATCTCACGCCTAGACAACGGGACGTTTTGACGCTGCGATACGGACTCGATGGCGTATCACCGCGAACGCTCACGACGTGTGGTGCACTACTGGGCGTCACTCGCGAACGGGTGCGCCAGATTGAGTTGCAAGCACTCGACCGCCTTCGCACGGACTCCTTCAACAGTGATTTCCGTAGTCTCCTGTGAGCCGCGGTCTTGTCCCGGCGGGTAGTTGGCAAGCTAATCTTCAGACATGGATTTGATCTTCCTGCTCATCGTGGCCGCCGTCCTTGGAGGTATCGGTGCGCGCCTTGCGGGCCAAAGCAACAACGGGTGTCTCACATCGATCGTCTTGGGACTCATCGGCGCCATGCTCGGGCGATGGGCGGCAGATAAGTTGGACCTCGGGGACATCTGGACGATCACGCTGAGCGACGCGAGGATCCCCGTGTTGTCGACGGTCGTGGGGTCAGCGCTGTTCGTGGCGCTTCTCAATCTGATCAAGGGCAAAGGCGTCAAGTAGCTCTGCCGACGCGCGGCCATGGTTACAGCTAGAACAACCGCAAATGCGGCGAGTCGATGCCGCGTAAGCGGTCGTAATCAATCTCGACCCAGCCAATGCCGCGGTCTACTGCTAGCACGCGGGCTTGAGGTTTCACCACCTGGGCAATGAAGATCCCTCGAACTGGTGCAAGCCGGTCGTCACGATTGAGGAAGTCCAGGTATCTGGTGAGCTGTTCGACACCATCGATGTCACCGCGGCGTTTAATCTCAATCGCGACCGTACCGTCCTGGTCGCTGCGGCACAGCAAGTCAACTGGCCCGATAGGCGTTGGATACTCCCTCCGGATGAGCTCGAGTCCTTCCTCGATCTCACCAGGATGATCTGCCAGCAAACGCTGAAGATCGGCCTCTACACCGTCCTTTTGCAACCCAGGATCATCACCGAGTTCAATAGAGGTCTCGAAAAAGACTTCGCCGAACGTGATCGTCAGGGTCTCCCCCTTCGGATTCGTCACGATCCACCGCTCCCCATCATCAAGGAAGTGGTTCGGGGCGTTCATCCAGTTGAGAGGCTTGTACGCCCCACCATCAGCATGTACCGCAACACAACCATCGGCCTTGACCATCACGAGACGCGTGGCGAGGGGAAGATGGGCGCGCAACCGACCCTCATAATCCACGGTACATTCAGCAATAACGATCCGCATCCCCCAAGGCTACCCCCAAGAGACGGGAGACCCGCTGTCTAGCCGATGGAGCCTTCCATCTGGAGTTCGATGAGGCGATTTAACTCCACGGCGTACTCCATGGGAAGTTCTCTTACGATCGGTTCTATGAAACCGGCAACGATCATTGCCATCGCCTCTTCTTCGGTAAGACCACGCGCCATCAGGTAAAACAGCTGGTCGTCACCGACCTTCGATACGGTGGCCTCGTGGCCGATGTTGGTGTTCGACTCTTCGATCTCGAGATACGGATACGTGTCGGAGCGCGACTTGTCGTCAAGGATCAAGGCATCACAACGGACGAACGCCCGCGAATTCTCGGCGCCTTTTTCGACACGTACGAGACCGCGGTATCCGCCACGACCGCCATCGTGAGAAATCGACTTTGAGACGATGAGCGATGTCGTGTTAGGCGCAACATGTATCATTTTTGCACCGGCATCGAGCACCTGGCCCTTGCCTGCCATGGCGATAGAAAGCACTTCGCCGTGGGCACCTTCCCCCATCAGCCACACTGCTGGATACTTCATCGTGAGCCGCGAACCCAGGTTTCCGTCGATCCACTCCATGGTCGCGTTCTTGTACGCCACGGCCCGCTTCGTCACCAGGTTGTACACGTTGGTAGACCAGTTCTGAATCGTCGTATAACGACAGCGCCCACCCTCCTTTACGATGATCTCAACAACGGCTGAATGCAAGGAATCAGACGAGTAGGTAGGCGCCGAACATCCCTCCACGTAGTGACAGAACGCACCTTTGTCAATGATGATCATCGTGCGCTCGAACTGCCCCATGTTCTCCGCATTGATACGGAAATAGGCCTGTAGTGGCTGATCTATGTTCACACCCGGCGGCACATAGATGAACGAGCCGCCCGACCAGACGGCCGAGTTCAACGCAGCAAACTTGTTGTCATTGGCGGGGATGATCGTGCCAAAATATTCACGCACTAAATCTGGGTATTCACGAACCGCCGTGTCCATGTCGCAGAAGATGACACCCATCTCCTCAAGATCCTCACGGTTGCGGTGGTACACGACCTCAGACTCGTACTGTGCCGTTACTCCGGCGAGATACTTGCGTTCAGCCTGCGGAATGCCCAGCTTCTCGTAGGTCTCTTTGATCGAATCGGGGACCATGTCCCAATCGCTGACTTGCTCGCCTGTCGGCTTGATGTAGTAGTAGATGTCGTCAAAATCGAGATCGTCAAGCAGTCCGCCACCACCCCATGTCGGCATCGGTTTGGCAAGAAAGCGTTTGTACGACTTGAGACGGAACTCGAGCATCCACTCAGGTTCTTTCTTCATCTTTGATATTGAGCGAATGAGTTCTTCGCTCAGTCCCTTTTCGGGCTTAAAGACGTAATCCTCCTCGTCGGCCCAGCCGAGGGAGTACTTTCCGAGGTCAACATCAACAACTGTCACGCGTATTTCTCCGAACTGGATAGCTGCCCTTGCAGTTTAACACTATCCGCGTAGTGTCATTGTCGCACACATTCGGCATCTTGCGTCAGAAAGCGTGCGGAAAATCAGATGACCCACCGAGACAGGGGTGGGAGTGGGGGGGAAGACCGTTCCTGTCTCGGTGAGTCATCGTCATTGGTTACAACGCTCTAGGTCGCGTGCGTGTTCCCGTAGTTACCCGTTCTCTTCCACGTCAAGCGATGCCTCTTGCAAGTCAAGCGATGCCGAATTCATGCAGTACCGCATGCCGGTTGGCTGCGGTCCGTCTGGGAAGATGTGTCCCAGATGAGCGTCGCACGTAGCACACACAACCTCGGTGCGGATCATGCCGAACTTTCGATCCTCGATAGTCCGCACAGCGTCCTCGTTGATCGGTTGGAAAAAGCTCGGCCAACCACTCCCAGACTCGAACTTAGTCGAGGACTCAAACAGCGGTGTGCCGCAGCAAACACAGTTGTACGTGCCATCCGTTTTGGAGTCCCAATACTTGCCGGTGAAGGGCCTCTCGGTGCCTCCCTTGCGAGTTACGTTGAACTGTTCGGGGGTGAGACGCTGGCGCCACTCGGCATCCATGACAGCAGACTCGGTCTTGTGATCAGTCATGAGAACCCTTCTTGTGTCGTGTTCCAACAATTACAACACAGATCGCTGTCAGTTGGTTCCACGTTCATGAAATCTTCACGACGTGCCAAGTGAGTGCGAATTGGCTCGCCGCGCTACGCAACGGTCTCCGAAATGATCGCCAACGGATCGACCCAGGCGGGTGCCACCGGCCTGATCACGGAAAACTCCCTCACCGACGACTCCCACTCTGCCAACAAATCCGCGCCCGTTTCGCTCGCGGTGAGCGCAACGTGCCGCGCGAGTATCTGCTGAAGTTCGTCGGCATCGGATTTCGACAGCGGACCCGGCTCCGCAGCAGTCGGCGCGATGTGGAGGCGTAAAGTCGACTGCGGATCCCAGACAAACAGCACACCGCCGGTCATCCCGGCCGCGACATTGCGCCCGACAGGGCCGAGGCATACGACGGTTCCGCCGGTCATGTATTCGCAACCGTGGTCTGACATCCCCTCAACGACCGTCGTTGCGCCCGAGTTGCGAACCGCGAAACGCTGACCGACCGATCCCGCGATGAATAGTTCCCCGCCGGTTGCGCCGTACAAACACGCATTTCCAGCGCCTTGCACGCGGGAATCTTCCGAACGGTGCGGTGCAATGGACATCACGCCGCCTCCCATACCCTTGCCGACGTAGTCGTTCGCCGTCCCCAGAAGGTGCATCGAGATCCCTGGCGACAGGAAAGCACCAAACGACTGGCCGGCGGTCCCGGAAAGTTGCACGGTCACCGTGCCCTCGGCCGCACCTAACCCATTCGTGAGTTTCGCGATTTCGCCAGACAGCCGTGTCCCCATCGCGCGGTCAGTGTTCCCAATCGGATACGCCAACTCGACGGACGTCCCACGGGCCACCGCCCGACGACCCTCAACCGCCAGGAGTTCGCCGACGTTTGATCGCGCGACGTTCTTGAAGTGGCGGTTCGAGGAGAAGTCAGAGCGTTCAAGACGAGCCACGAATGCCGTCGCTACGGCATCTTTGTCGTTGAGTGGTGCCAACAGATCGGCGCGACCGATGATCTCAGCAATCGTGCGCGCGCCCATGGCGGCGAGATGCGCCCGCATTTCCGCGGCGACATGCCGGAAAAGGGAAATGATCTGGTCAACACTACCGGTGTATTTCGCCCGCAAGTCCTCGCGCTGCGTCGTGATGCCAACGGGGCAGGTGTTGAGGTGGCATTGACGCACCATCTTGCACCCAAGTGCAAGCAGCGGCACAGTCCCCCAACCATATCGGTCGGCACCCAGCAGAGCCGCGACGATTACGTCCCGGCCGGTTCTCATTCCACCGTCCGTCTCGACACTCAAGCCTGATCGAAGCCCGTTGTGTACCAACGCCTGATGTGCCTCCGCAAGACCGAGCTCCCACGGCGACCCCGCGTGTTTGATGCTCGCAAGCGGCGACGCCCCCGTGCCGCCCGCACTTCCTGAGATGGTGACACCGTCGGCGAGCGCCTTGGCAACTCCAACCGCAATCGTTCCGACACCGGGGCCTGATACCAGCTTCACCGACACCCTGGTTAGTGGCGCAAACGTCTTGAGGTCGTAGATCAGCTGAGCAAGGTCTTCAATAGAGTAAATGTCGTGGTGCGGCGGTGGCGATATCAGAGTGATGCCGGCAAGCGTGTGCCGCAACGCTGCAATATCGGGGGTCACCTTGTGGCCGGGCAACTGCCCACCCTCACCCGGCTTGGACCCCTGGGCCATCTTGATTTGGAACTCCTCGGCTGAACTCAAGTAGCCGGGTGTGACACCGAACCTGCCAGAGGCGACCTGTTTGATCCGGGAGTTCTTGGAAGTCCCATAACGTTCGGGGTCTTCACCACCTTCGCCCGAGTTGGACAGGCCACCGATGTAGTTCATCGCTTCCGCGAGTGTTTCGTGTGTCTCGACCGACAGTGCCCCCAACGACATTGCCGCGGTGGTGAACCGACGCATGATCCGCTCGATCGGTTCGACCTCCTCGATGGGAACGGGAGACCCGACCGGACGAATTTCGAGAAGGTCTCGGATCTCAAGCACCGGACGCTCATCTTGGACAACGCTGAGGTACTTGTCCCACTGCTCAACGTCGTCCGATCGGACGGCCTTCTGCAACGCGAGCACCGCCCGCGGACCAGCAATATGGTGAGCGCCGCCGCGGCGGTGTTTGTAGTACCCGCCAATCTCTTCGTCCCCGTCTTCGTACTCGTCGTGCCGCACAGCAATGTCTGCTGCAATGCGGTCCCAGCCGAAACCACCGACACGATGTTGCACACGTCGGAACGCCATGTCGATGACTTCATCGTCGAGACCGATCGTCTCGAAAAGTTCGCTCCCCCGATACGACGCAATCGTGCAGATCCCCATTTTTGACATGATCTTCAGGAGTCCGGTTTCGAGCGAACGACGGTAGTTCTCCTGCGCCTCGATCGGCCCAACGTCGATCGTTCCATCAGCGGCCATGGCGCGCACCTGTTCGATGGCGAGATACGGGTAGACGGCAGAAGCTCCAACACCGATGAGACATGCAAAGTCGTGCGCGTCGCGTGGCTCGCCCGACACCGCGATGATCGACGCGTGAAGACGCAGCCCTTCAGCAATGAGGCGGTGATGGACGGCGCCGACAGCAGCAAGAACCGGTACCGGCGCACGGTCGATAGTCACACCCATGTCTGTGACAACAAGAATCGTCGCACCATCGTTCACAGCATTCGTCGCTGCCTGACAGATATCTTCGAGAGCTTTGACAAGCGCTTCGGATCCGCCGGATGAAAGGTACGTAATGTCGATAACGTGCGACTTGAATTTCTCGTCAGAGTCGCCGGTCAAGGCCTGCAGCTCAGCATTGCTCAGTACGGAGGAACCGAGTTCGAGCATGTGCGCCTGCTGGGCCGTCTCTTCGAGAAGCGAACCGCGCCTACCGACGTAGGTGCGCAGAGACATCACGTGTCGCTCGCGAATCGGATCCATCGGTGGATTGGTGACCTGAGCGAACGCTTGGTGAAAATACCGTGGCAAACGTTGGGGCAACTCTGATAGCGCCGCCAGCCCGGTGTCATGCCCCATGGATAACATTGGATCGGTTCCCTGCGCCATTGGCTGCAGGATGAGACGGCGCTCTTCCGCCGTGTACCCAAACACGCGACTCAGTTTGGTGGCGTCGTAACGCTCGTCCTGTTCAGCGTCGAACGGGTCCTGAACGTAACGCGTCTCGGTCGTGATCCACTCTGCGTATGGCGCCGCCGCCGCGAGGTGCGCGTGGGTCTCGTCGGCGAACATGACCCGGCCGTCCTCGAGGTCGATCAGCAGTATGTCACCAGGTCCGAGTTGACCGGTAGCTACCGCCTCGATTTCATCCGCTGGAGACACGCCGGCTTCGGATGCGACGATGATGACGTCTTCAGTCAAGGTCCACCGAACCGGCCTAAGCCCGTTGCGATCGAGCCCAGCCATCAGCTGGACGCCGTCGCTCGCGGCGATCGCGGCCGGACCATCCCACGGCTCGGTCAAGAACGCGTGGTACTCATAGAAGGCCCTCATGTCATCCGAGAGGTCAGCAACGTTCTCCCATGCCGCCGGCATCAGCATCTCTTTCGTGTGGGCGATCGACCGACCAGACCTCACGAGAACTTCCATAGCGTTGTCCAGAGAGGCAGAGTCCGATCCGACAGGTTCGATCAACGGGTTCAGGTCCGCGAGGCGATCACCCCACAGCTCGCTAACCAAGTCGTTGCTGCGCGCCGCCATCCAACTGCGGTTCGCCTGCACTGTGTTGATCTCGCCGTTATGCGCGAGCATGCGGAACGGCTGCGCCATGCTCCAGGCGGGAAAAGTGTTTGTCGAATAGCGCTGGTGGAAAATAGCAAAGTCAGTCTCGTACATCGGATCGACAAGGTCCCAATAGAACATCTCGACCGTTGAAGCAAGAAACAGACCCTTGTAAACCACAGTCCGGCTGGAGGCCGAGCAGATGAACAAGCCATCGGCCTCGGTTTGCTTCGACGCACATCGGCGGGCAAGGTACATCTTGCGTTCGAGTTCGTCGCCCGAAATACCGCGATCGGCAGAAACGAGAAGTTGCTCGATGACTGGTAGGGAAGCACGCGCCGTCTCGGACAAAATCGTCGTGCCCACGGGGACTTTCCGCCACCCGAGAACGGTAAGTTGCTCGCGCCGCGCTGCCTCCTCAACAACCATCCGCGACGTGCTGGTGTCTTCGCGGGGCAAGAACACCATGAACACGCCAAGCTGTCCCTCTCCAACTGGGTCGATACCCATGCGCATCAAATCGCGTTCTAACAACTTGAAGGGGATGCGAGTCATGAGCCCGGCGCCGTCACCCGTCCCGTCGGCAGAGCGCGCCCCGCGGTGATCCAGCGCGTGGAGACATCGGACGGCGGTTTCGAGAAGTCGATGTGAGCGACGCGCCCGACGGTCGGCGACGAAACCGACGCCGCATGCGTCCCGAACATCCGCAGGGTCATAGAACAGTTCGTGGTCTGTCATCTCGTTTCACCTCCGACGGGTACTGGACGTCGCGCCGACGCGAGGACCCTCAACTACCGGCAACTACCGGCAACTACCAACGTCCTGGGACACGGGAGCAGTGTCAACTCTGCCCGACAACGCCATTGCACCTTACGGAATGTGGCTGAATGTGCAAAACCGTGCATACGGGGCCGCAACGATGCACCTATGCACCGGTTACGCTACCTCCATGCCGGCAATCGTCATCGGGGCCGACACACCCCAAGGTGTACGCATTCTCGAGGCGCTTGCCAACCGGGAAGGTGACCTGCGAGCCTTCGTAAGTACACCAGAGGCGCGCGCCGAACTTGTCGCGAAGGGCATACGAGCCGCGAACGGGGACGTGTCCGACGGAACTCACGTTGGCAGCGCCGCGATCGGAGCGTTCTGCGCCGTGTGCATCTCGACTGCGACTCACGACGACCGTGAACGATCATTCGCATCAACACCGGCCGCGGTTGTCTCCCAATGGGCAGAGGGTCTCAAGGACGCCGGCGTCCGACGAATCATCTGGGTGTCGTGCGACGACGTGGACGGGTCGCCGCTAAGCCAGATCGGGGCGACCTTCGTGTCCGTCGACTTCGACGACACAACGCCGGGGGCAATCCTCGATCTGGTCGACGCCGACACGCTTTGACGGAGCCTGGTTGCGCCGTGCCCGGATAGCGGCAGAGCCTCTGCGGTCACGTCGTTTTGGGCGACTCAGATGCCATACCGAGTCCGACCCGGCCGCGGGAAGGAAGGCGATCGGGTGCACCGTTAGTCGGTTTGTTAAAACGCGGTAGTGTCGACGTCATGCCACGAAGGGATGTTTCGCAATGAACGATCACGTCGAAATAGCTGTGCAGCTCCATCCGCAGCATGCTGACTACTCCGATATCCGAGACGCCGTTGGTCGAGCCGAGGACGCGGGATTCGACATCCTCTACAACTGGGATCACTTCTACCCGCTGTACGGCGACGCTGACGGGAAACACTTCGAGTGCTGGACGATGCTCGGGGCCTGGGCAGAACAGACCTCCCGCATCAAGATCGGGGCGCTGGTAACGTGCAACTCGTACCGCAACCCAGAACTCCTCGCAGACATGGCGCGCACCGTCGACCACATGTCGGGCGGGCGACTCGTGTTCGGGATTGGGTCGGGCTGGTTCGAGCGCGACTACGACGAGTTTGGATACGAATTCGGGACGGCGGGCGACCGTTTGCGGTCCCTCGACGCTGCATTGCCACGCATCAAGGAACGCTGGTCAAAGTCGAACCCGGCACCGTCGGATATTCCCATTCTCATCGGCGGGGGCGGCGAAAAGGTCACCCTGAGAATTGTCGCCGAACATGCCCAGGTGTGGCACTATTTCGGCAGTCCTGACGAAATGAAGCGCAAGAGCGAGATCCTCGACGAGTGGTGCGCCAAGGTCGGTCGCGACCCGAAAGAGATCCGCCGGGCGGTCTCGACTCAGGGTCCAGAAACACAGATGCTTGAGGACGCCGACATGTACTACGACCTTGGGTACCGCGAGTTCACGCTCGGTCTCAACGGCCCCGACTACAACATGGACGTCGCAAAAGAGTGGCTCGCCTGGCGAGACAACAAGAACGCCCAAACATAACCCCACTATCTGTTTTGGCATCCAATAGTGCACCATGGTGCACTATTGGATGCCAGAAAATCAATACTCTGCCAGGTAGGCGAGAATATTGACCATTATTTTGCGGTCGCCGGTGAGCAGGTTGATCGCCCCGACCGTGACCCCCGCCTCGGAGAACTCGACGAGCCGGTCGCGGATCGCACCCATCGGCCCCACAAGAGAAACCGCATCGACTACCTCGTCGGTCAACGCTGCAGCCACTGCTCCTCTGTCCCCCGCCGCAAACCCCTCGGCAACCTTGCTAGCAGCCTCCTCGAACCCGCACCATGCAAGAAACCTGTTGTAGACGGGCTGGGCAAAATACGGACCAAAAGCTCGACGGATTAGGTCACGCCCTTCGTCGAGATCGTCGGTCACCACGGTATGGAACCGTGCCATCACACCGAACGAGTCTGGCAAGTCTCGCCCGGTTAACGCGGCGCCCTTCCTAGACAGCGCGATCTGCTTTGCCACGACATTTGCTGGCATCAGGTTAAGACAGACGCCGTCCCCAACCTCGCCGGAGGTTCTCAACATTCCGGGACCCAGAGCACCGACATACACATCGCACACACCCACGGCCGGACCCGCAAGACGGAAGCCGGACATCTGCGCCGTGTCCGTCGTTACGCTACGCGCCCCACCGATGGCCTGCTTCACTCCGTCCACCATGTCGCGCACTCGAGACCGTGGTGGGTCGAACGTACGGTCATGCCATGACTCGACAATCAACTGCGAAGAAGCGCCAATCCCCAAATGAAACGCCCTGCCTTCGAGCAATTGACTTATGGTGACAGCGCCCATTGCGTGGAGGGCAACGCTGCGATTTGCTGCAGCAACGACTGCGACGCCGATCTCCATATATTGCGTTGCACTGGCAATTCCCCCGGCAAGCGAGAACGCCTCCGGGCCGGCGACCTCGGACAGCCACACTTCGCGCACTCCTCGCCGTTCGACCTGAACGCACAGCAGCACGGCGTCGGCAGCGCTGAGGGATGGCGCTGTTGGACTCGCAGCGATTCGCATGATTCTCCATCTGGGGGAAACTTCTTGGATTCTGGCGCTTTGTCATGCGATATACGGGATGAGAAAGCGCCAGAATCCACGATTTTCGTCTACGTTACTTGGGCGCGCAGAACCTTTGCCGACGGGGGTACGTCACGACAGCCCGCGCTTCCAGGCGTCCACGAGTTCTTTGTATGGTTCGCTCGATTCGAGGAGCTGCTCGTGGGTCCCGTCCGCAATGATCGCACCCGCGTCGATCATGATGACCCGGTCGGCCCGTTCGGCGCTGTGAAGTCGGTGTGCAATGACGACCGATGTGCGACCGCTCAACAGCGTGCGCAACGCGGCCTCGATCTCGAGCTCCTTCTGGGGGTCGAGGTTTGACGTCGCCTCATCAAGCACGATGACAACCGGGTCGACCAGAAGGGCTCTGGCCAGCGCAATGAGCTGTCGCTCTCCCGACGAAAACCGACTCCCTCGCTCGCGGACCTCGGTGTCGAGACCTTCAGGAAGCATGTGCAGCCACTGCGCAATCCCCATTGTTTCGCACACCGCCAAAATCTGGTCGTCGGTTGCGTCCGGTGCGCCATACCGGAGGTTGTCGCGCAATGTGGCGTT
Organism: Acidobacteriota bacterium; assembly: GCA_022562055.1. Taxonomy (NCBI): domain Bacteria; kingdom Pseudomonadati; phylum Acidobacteriota; species Acidobacteriota bacterium. The sequence goes on from JADFQA010000002.1 coordinate 68,269, forward strand.
AAAGAGAAAGTCATCTTGAGGAATCAGTGCCACCGAAACAGCGCGGCTTGCGTGGGTGAGCGTTCTCAAGTCCTCATTGTCCAGTGCCACCGAGCCGCTGGAGGGGTCGTAAAAGCGCATGAAGAGTTTGGCTATCGTCGACTTCCCCGCCCCGGTTTGGCCGACTATCGCCAACCGTTGACCGGCAGGAACGACCAGGTCGACACTCTTGAGAACCAACCTCTCCGGTTCGTAACCAAACGACACTGACGAGAGCGAGAGCCTGCCCTCGACGGGCAGCGCGACGTCAACAGCGTCCGCTGCCTCCACAACCTCAACGGTTGTGTCGACGACGGCGAACAGTTTGTGCAGCGCCGCGACCGCGGACTGCCCGAGGTTGTACACGTTTGCGAGGTTGATGATCGGCATGAAGAACCAGTCAACGTACAGCAAGAACGCGATGAGCGTGCCAAGGGTGAGGCTGCCGTCGATGACACGACTGCCTCCGAAGGCAAGCACCGCGCCGACCGCAAGGCTTCGCAGGAACGCAACCGTTGGGAAGTAGATCGAGATCGCCCGCGCTGTGCTCATATTTGCTTCGAAGTACTTTTCGTTGATCCTCTGGAACGCCCTTGCCTGACCGGACTCCTGTGTAAACGCTTGGACGACGCGGACGCCGGTGATCCCCTCTTGGAGAAGGGCGAGCACGCCACCGATCCTTTCACGGACTTGTGCATACGACTCGGCAACCCACCGCTGAAACACCGCTGATATTGCGACGAGGACCGCAATGATCCCGAGGATCGGGAGCGCCATCCGTACATCGACAAGGACAAGCGCGACCGCGACACCCAACACCGTGAGACCGTTCGACAGTGCCATCACAGCCCCCTCGTTCACGAATTCGGTCATCGACTCAATATCAGAAGTCATCCGCGAGACGAGCACCCCGGCCTTAGTGCGGTCGTAGAACGGCATGTCGAGCGTCATCAGAGTCGAGAACACTTTGCTGCGGAAATGTTCAAGGTAATCCTCACCGAGCCGGGCTACCGCAAACTGGGCGATTCGCTGAGCGACGTACTGGACGACCAGCAGGCCCAGACCAATCACTGACACGACGGTGATCACGGTGGTGTCGCCCACCTCGATGCCGTCGTCAACACCGACCCGAACAGCGATCGGGATGAGCAGTCGTGCCACCGTCGCGATAACCGTGAGCCCTATCGCAATCGTGGCGCGCCCCTTGAGATGGGCACCCATTCGGACCGCACGCCAAATCACACGGTCTCTCACCGAGGCGTCTACCGTGGCGCTCATCGGATTCCTACCCTTGCATTCCCCGCCGCGTCCTCTGCTGCGAGTACCTCGGCGTACCGAGGGATCGTCGCCATGAGTTCATCATGTGTCCCCGACGCGACAATCCGCCCTTCCTCCAGAAACAGCACCCGATCCACAAGCGCGAGAGTCGAAGTGCGGTGTGCGATGATCACCGTAGTCCGCCCCTGCATCACCCGCCGCAACGCCGCCTGAATCTCGGCTTCGACGATTGCGTCGATCGAAGACGTCGCATCGTCGAGGATCAACACACGGGGATCGCGCAGCACGGCGCGGGCAAGAGCAACTCTCTGTCGCTGCCCGCCAGAGAGTGAATGGCCCCGCTCGCCGACGACGGTGTCGTAACTATCGGGCATTTCGCATATAAATTCGTGAGCACGTGCTAGTCGGGCCGCGGCACGCACCGAATCGTCCGACGCACCTGGTGCCCCGAGGGCGATGTTGTCTCGGATGCTTGCGGAGAAGAGGTAGGTGTCCTGGAACACAATCGCAGTCTCGCGCCGAAGATCGTCCAAAGAGAGACTGCGCACATCCACGCCGTCAATAGACACAGCTCCCTCAGCGACATCATGAAACCGCGGAATCAGGTGCGCCAGCGTCGTCTTACCAGAGCCGGTCGCACCAACGAGCGCAACCGATTCCCCGCCGCGGATGACAACGTCGACGTTGTGGAGAATCGCGGGTCCGTCTGGGTAAGTAAATGAAACGTTCTTGAATTCGATACGTCCGGGTCCGTCCGGCAGCCGCTGTGGATTCCGCGGAGCAAGAATCTCGGGTTCTGTTTCCAACAGATTCCGGACCCTGGTCGCAGCCACCGCTCCCCGAGGCAGGTTCGCAAAGAACCATCCTGTGATCCTGATCGGCATGATCAACACGCCGAGGTATTGGAGAAAGGCGACGAAGTCGCCGAACGAGATCGCGCCGTTGACTAGGCGCGTCCCACCGAGCCACACGACCACGATTCTGGCTGCCGACGGGATCACCTCAAGGACCGGAGCGTAGACGGAAGCGTATTTCGCAATGCTCAGCGACGACTCCTTGATGTCGGCGGCGGCGGCCTCAAGACGAGCCTGCTCCTGCGCCTCCTGGCCATAGGCCTTCACGACCTGAATACCACTCACCGCCTCTTCGACAACTTGTGAATAACCGGCGTGGCGTTCCTGCAATTGCGCAGACAGCGGAAGCACACGGCGCGAGTACTTGGTTACGAACACGAAAAGCAGTGGGATCATCGCTATGGAGGCGAGTCCCAATATCAAGTCGATCCACAGCAGCACCGCTCCGACAACCACGAACATCCCGAGGTTTGCAATGGTGATCGGCGCCATGGCAAAGATGAGCCGTACCTGGGACAGGTCCGACGATGCGCGTGCCATCAACTCGCCAGGACTCGTCACATCGTGAAATCCGAATGTGAGACGTTGCATATGTTCGAAGAGGCGATTACGCAGATCAGCTTCGGCGCGATACGAATACAAGAATCCGTAATAGCGGCGGAGTCCAATGCCGACGCTTTGCAAAAGGCCGGCAGCGACGAACCAGCCAATGATCGGATACAGCCCAGCCACGGACGCCCCGTTGCGCCCAATTTCGTCGATAGCTGCCCGCGTCAGGAGCGGCATGGCCACGATCATGATCATCCACAACAACGCACCGAGGATCGACTTGGTAGCTTCTCTGCGATAGCGAAAGAGGGTAGAGACAAGGAGCCCCACACCTGGTCTGGCCGCAGATGAGCGCAGCCCTGCCGTCTCCTTGTTATTCATTGCAACAAGAGTACCTGGACCGCTGACGCGCCAAGGCGTCGCCAGTTCGACAGCCGCGGATGCGAATGCGTTTACAATCCCCGATGTGAACCGCTGGGCACTCGGATGTGGGACCGCATTGCTGCTGGCAGCGTGCACCACGGGATCGGCCGGTACATCGGTGCCCTCGGACGCTGCCACCAGTCTTCCCCCACAATCAACGACGTCGGCCGCGTCACCGGCGACTCCCCCAACCTCGCCGCCGATCTCCACAACAACGAGCACAACCTCCACCACAACAACGAGCACGACTACAACAACGACACGGGCGCCCTTCACCGTCAACGCAGCGAACGTCGGAACGACGTGGGGAGAGGTCGTCGGGGTAACCATGTTCCGTGGTAATCCGACCCGCACGTTCTACGGAACCGGACCTGTTGCGACAGATCCCGAACCGTTGTGGCGGTATCCAGACAGCCCGATGTGCGGTTTTTCTGCCGTGGGAGGCGAAGACAAGTACTGGTGTGGCACCGGGTGGACGGGCCAGCCGGTTATCTGGGAACGCCCCGACGGCATCACCGAACTGATCTTCGGCGCCTACGACAAACAGGTGCATTTCGTCAATGCCGCCGACGGGACACCGACACGGAACCCATTTTTCATCGGAGACATCATCAAGGGTTCGGTCGTACTAGACCCTGACGGATATGCGCTCCTCTATGTGGGCTCGCGGGCCGATCGCTACAGCATCATTGCTTTGGATCGAGAGGACCCGGTGGAAATTTGGTCGCTGCCGAGCAACTCCGTGAAGGGAAAGTGGAACAACGACTGGGATTCGTCGCCAATCATCATTGATGACTACCTGCTCGAAGGCGGCGAGAACTCGTGGTGGTTCGCCGTGAAGCTGAACAGGTCGGTCGGCGATGATGGACTCGTAGCCATCGACCCCGAGATTGCTTTCTCGATGCCCGTATGGACCGACGAACTCGTAGCCAAGGTTGGTTCGCAACACAGCATTGAAAGCTCAACGGTCATGTCGGGCGGCGTTGCCTACGTGGGCACCGGCGCGGGGCGCATCATCGGAATCGACATCCCTTCAATCGCAATGGGGGACCCGAAGCTGGTGTTCGACTTTTGGGTGGGTGACGACGTGGATGCCACGATCGTGACCGATGCTGCGGGCGCTTTATATGTCGCATCAGAGATCGACCTTGCCACATCTCGCGGTACGGAGCTGGGTCAACTAATGAAACTGGACCCGGCGCTTGATGATCCGCTCGTTTGGTCGATTCCTATCCCGGGTTCCGGTGCACGGGCGGGAGGCGTGTGGGCGACGCCGGCACTTGAAAACGACGTGCTGTACGTGGCGACCAACACCGGCAACCTACTCGCTGTCGATACGCGTACGGGCGCAATCCTCGACACCGACACGATTGGCGGCCACGCGTGGTCGTCACCAAACATCGTCGACAAAACGCTGATAGTGGCCATCAACTGCGAATCCGTCCCCGCCCTACGAGCCTACGACCTCACTACGCCCGGAGAGTTAGTGCAGATTTGGGAAATGCCGACCGGGACAGGCTGCATCGAGTCGACCCCGGTCATTTGGAACGGACGAATGTACGTCGGTTCTCGCGACGGGTTTTTCTACGCGTTCGGCGATCAGTAGCAGACCACCAATTGTCCCTTGTCTAGAGGCTAACCTCGCGGCCATGTTGCACGACTACACGACCATACAGAAGGGCGACGTTGCTGCGTCCACCGGGGCCGCTCTAGAAACTGCTGAATCGATCATTGAAGGTCTCGTTTCAGAAACAGGTACCCGCACTTTCGAGAACACGCTGTTTGCGCTTGAGCGTGCAGGAAAGGTCCTCGCTGACTCGTATGGCATGGGGCCTTTCATGGCCCGCGTCCATCCCGATCCGGATGTTCGTGCTGAGGCGAGTGAATGGGAAGAAAAGGTTTCGAAGTGGGGCAACGACCTCGTCTTTCGTTCAGATCTCGCGGCCGCTGTGAAGACCTTTGCCGGTACCGAAGAAGCCGGGACACTCACCGGGACGAAACGGCGGCTTCTTGACGAGTGGTTGCGCGATCTACGCAGGGCGGGCCACGACCTCGACGAGAGTGCACGCACGAAACTCCAGAGCCTGCAGGATCGCTTGATCGAGCTACAGGTCGCCTTCGAGCGCAACCTAGGCGAGTTTGAAGACGGCATCGACATGACTCGAGACGAGCTAGATGGCATGCAAGACGGGTACGTCGAGGGTCTTGCAAAGAACGACGACGGCACCTACCAGGTGACCATGGCATACCCGGACTACCTACCGTTTATCGAGCAAGCCAGGAACCGCGAACTTCGCAAGAATCTGCAGTTCAAGTTTTGGAACATGGCCGCGCCGGACAACAGTGAACTCCTCGCTGAAGCCGTCGGTGTGCGCGCCGACATCGCGGCTATTTTCGGGCACGCCTCGTGGGCAGACCATGTGCTTGAAGTGAAAATGGCGAAGACGCCCTCGGCGGTCGAGGACTTCTACGAATCGGTTATTCCCGGCCTCACCGTCAAAGCTATCGCCGAGCGCACGATCCTCGAAACGATGCTCCATAAGGAACACGAAGGGCCACTACAGCCCTGGGATTGGATGTTCTACGCCAACGAACAGCGCAAGGCTGACTTTGGCATCGATCCGAACGAGGTCGCCGCGTACTTTGCGCTGGACCAGGTCATCGACGGTATGTTCGAGATCACCGGTGACGTATTCGGGCTGGAGTACTCGAAGGTGGAGACTGCCGATGCGTGGCACGAAGATGTGACGCTATTCGAGATTCGCAACAAGGGCGGCTCGGAGGCGATCGCTTATTTTTACGCCGACCTGTTCCCGCGCGAGGGGAAGTTCGGTCATGCCGCGGCGTTTCCAATCCTCTACGGCCTCCGACAAGACGACGGTTCATACAGAAAGCCGGTTGCGGCGATCGTCGCCAATTTCACTAAACCGACCGCGACGCAGCCGGCGCTGCTCAAACACAGCGAAGCGTTGACATTGTTCCACGAGTTCGGCCACATTCTTCACTTCTGCCTCACTACCGTGGATCTCTTGCGGTTCTCCGGATACGACACCGAAGGCGACTTTGTTGAGGCACCGTCGCAAATCATGGAACATTGGATGTGGCAGCCAGACGTTCTGAGGCGTTTCGCAAGACATCACGAAACGGGTGAAACGATCCCGGTGGATCTGGTGAATCGACTGGTCGAGGCACGCGATCTCCACATCGGTCTGCAGATGATGAGACAGGTGTCATTCGGCAAGGCCGACATGATGTTGCACGGCAGCGCCACCAGTGGAGATCTCGAGACAATCAGCCGTGCTGCCAACGAGTTCACCCAACTGCCGTTTCACGAAGGCACCGACTTCCTTGCGTCTTTCGGCCACCTGATGGGTGGGTACGACGCCGGCTATTACGGCTATTTGTGGTCAAAGGTATACGGGGATGACATGTTCTCTGAGTTCCAGCGTGTCGGCGTGACCAGCCCCGAGGTTGGCCAACGCTATCGAGACGAGATCCTCGCCGTCGGTGGTTCTCGCGACGCTATCGATCACTTGAGAGCATTCCTGGGCCGCGAGCCGTCGAGCAACGCGTTCCTCAGGAACCTTGGGCTCGAGGTCTAGTAGTTCGCAGGCGACGAGACTTTTAGACCGGTTGCGTAGTTGCACGAACCCACACCGTATTGAGCGATGCGTATGGAAGTCGTCCGGTCAAGCGAGCTATGGTCATGGTGTCCCTAGACAGGGAGGCCGTACATGACCTGGCTGCTCGTGATCATCGCGCTCATCGTCGGGATCGTTCTTGGACGGCTACTCTCCCGCCGCGAATACACGTCTCGCCAACTCCATTCTGAGGCTGCATGGCAGCGTAAGCTTGCTACTGCCGAGACCAAGGCTCCTGAGGCCCAGGCGGATGCCACCACAGCTCAAACTGAAACCAACAGCACGCTCGGCGATACAGAACGCGCCCGTACCGAGGCCAATACGGCCCTCGCCGACGTGCAGGACTTGCAATCGAACACCGAACCCGCAGCGCCTGAGGCAGCAGCGGCGTCTTTTGTTGCGCCAGCTGAGCCGCAGCCGAGAACCGACGTATCAGACGACCTCACGAAGATCGAAGGAATCGGACCAAAGATCGCCGAGCTTCTCAACGGCAGCGGCGTAACCACGTTCGAGGGATTGGCTGCGAGTTCGGTAGAACGCCTGCGCGAAATCGTTCTTGGGGGCGGCAATCGATTCCGAATGCATGACCCTTCTACTTGGCCCGAGCGAGGCCGCGCTCGCCGCCTCGGGGAGTTGGGACGCCCTCGAAGCTTTACAGGATGTTCTCGAAGGCGGCCGTCGGGTGTGACCAGTCCCCCGAGGTCTACAGTTCCCGAGCTAAACGCCTCGAAGCGCACCGCCGTCGGCTTGCAGCGTGGCGCCGGTGATGTACGACGCGGCTTCGGACACGAGGAACACAGCGGCAGCCGCGAACTCCTTCGGCTCCCCATAACGGCCGAGCGGGATCGCGTTCGATAACGCAGCAATGACTTCTTCAACGGTCACTCCCTTAGCCTCCGCGGCGTAGGCATCCAGGTGGGCGACGCGCTCAGTTGCGATCCTCCCCGGGATAAGGTGATTTACTCGTATGCCCGCCGATGCCCACTCGTCAGCCAGCGTCTTGGCGAGCATCGCAACCCCCGCGCGAAACACCCCCGAGAGCACGAGGGGACCATAGGGCTCTTTGGCGGTCATTGATGTGAGGAACAGGACCGCCCCACCTTGTCCGAGGTGTGGTCGTGCGGAGGATGCAAACACGATTGCGGACTTCAAGGTCAGATGGTACGCCTCGTCCCACTGTTGCGACGACAGCTCGTCGAAAGATCCGTATGTGGGGCCGCCAGCATTCGGGATAAGGATGTCGATGCCTCCCCAGGTTTCGACGATGTCTGCAATCCACGACTCGATCTCCGCGGCATTGGACACGTCGACAGATGAGCCAATGATCTCAGCGCCCGTTGTGCGGCGTAACTTCTCAGCCGCCACCTCGACGCTGTCGGCGTCTCTGGAACAGATCGCAACACGACAACCCTCGACGGCCAACCGTTCGGCAATCGCGTAACCAAGGCCGGATGATGACGCGGCAACGATTGCCCGTTTGCCGGAGAGTCCTAGGTCCATGCCAACAGACTAGGCGGCCGAACAGACGCCGATTGCGACTACTCGAAGATATGAGACTCGCGGACAGTTCGGCGGTCGATCTTCTCGTTTGCAAGCATCGGAAACGCCACAACCTCCCGCAGTCGCTTGGGAACTCTGTGTGCCGAAACGGTTTCTCGCAGTTTGCTCAGTACAGCGTCGAGGGTTTCGTCATCTCGGAGCGTCACGACACCAACAAGCGCTTGCCCCCAATGCTCGTCGTCGATGCCCCACACAACTGCCCCCGTCGCACCACAGCTCCGCAACGCGTTCTCCACTTCTTGGGGGTAAACGTTCTCGCCGCCGGTGATGACGACGTCGTCTGCTCGCCCCAATACTTCAACCGCACCCGCCGGATCAATTCGTCCCACATCGTTGGTGACGTATCTGCCGTTGAAGCGCTGACCATCTACGGTGCCGATCGCCACCGTGGCACCTGAGATCACGAGTCGGCCAGTGCCCTCAGAACGAATGTCACCGTCCGACCCGACCACCTCGACGGTGACACCCGGTAGCGCGCGTCCGCGCACAATGCCGTCACCAGTCACCGAGCCGCCGATTGCGGTCACCGCCTGCGAAGTCGTCTCGGTCATTCCATAGGTGGGAAACACTGCAAGGCCGGCGGCCCGTGCCTCAGCGATCAGGGCAGGAGCAACCGGTCCCCCACCGATGAGTACAGACACCGAGTGACGCACGTCGAGCCCGTGTACGAGCACCCGCTGGAGCATCGTCGGCACCACGGACAGCCAGGTGATGGACCCTGCGTTGATGTGGCTAACTGTGGAAGCAACATCAAACGAGTCTGAGTCGAATACGACAGCGCCGCCGATGTGGACCATCCGCCACAGGACCGATAGACCGCCGACATGAAACAGCGGCAGCGAACCGAGCCACCGGTCAGCACTCGAAAGAGAAAGATGCTCGGCCGCAGCGCCGGCAGCCGCAGCGGCATTCCCGTGGCTCAGCAACACCCCGGTCGGCGACCCAGAGGACCCGGAGGTAAACACCACCGAGTGAACGGAACCGCCGTCAAGAGGCGGTGTGCCCCCACCGGCGTTGGCCGTCGACGTAGCGTCATCCCGGTGGACACGGGCCGGCGACGAATCGCCGATCATGACATCGACCACCCCTTCACACATCTTGTCGCGCTCGGCTTCGGGAGCTTGCGGGTTCAGAGGCACACCGACAAGCCTGGCAACCGCAAGGCCGTGGTGCACGACCACGGTGTTCAGATCGCGATGGGCAAGGTAGGCGACTCGAGTCCCGGGTGCAATGTCCTTGCGAAACCCAGCCGCGGCATCAGACACAAGCCGCCACAACTCGGAATATGTCGTATCGACGCCGCGATCAGAAACCGCAAGCGCCTCTGGATGCGTAGAGGCGTGGCGCTGTAACGCTGTGTGGATGAGATCAACTGACATTGGATCACTACAGTATCCGCACTGGTCCCGACACCGCGAACCGGAGGCTCTTGTGGTTTCAGATATCTTCGACTCATCTGCGTGGGATGTTGTTGACGGATTCGCCTTCACCGACATCACGTACCACCGGGCACGCGTCGGCGGGGTCGTTCGCATCGCCTTCGACCGCCCCGAAGTTCGCAACGCGTTTCGCCCCGCCACGGTCGACGAGCTGTATACGGCGCTCGATCATGCGCGCACGACGTCGGACGTTGGGTGTGTGCTCCTCACCGGAAACGGCCCGTCCAAGAAGGATGGCGGCTGGGCGTTCTGTTCGGGCGGTGACCAACGCATCCGGGGCAGGGACGGGTACCAGTACGAGGATGCCGATGGCATCGACCCCGCGCGTCTCGGCAGACTCCACATTCTTGAGGTCCAACGCCTCATCCGCTTTATGCCGAAGATCGTGATCGCGGTTGTCCCTGGATGGGCGGTCGGCGGCGGACACTCACTGCACGTTGTCTGCGACCTAACGCTTGCCTCCAAGGAACACGCAATCTTCAAGCAGACCGATGCCGATGTGGGCTCATTCGACGGCGGTTACGGCTCAGCGCTGCTCGCAAAACAGGTCGGACAGAAACGAGCCCGGGAGATATTCTTCCTCGGTCACGACTACACCGCGGAGGATATGGTGCAGATGGGCGCCGTAAACATGGCGGTGGCTCACGCCGACCTCGAGGCGGTTGCATTGCAGTGGGGGCTGGAGATCGTGAAAAAGAGTCCAACCTCCCAGCGCATGCTCAAATACGCCTTCAACCTCACCGACGACGGCCTTGTCGGTCAGCAGCTCTTCGCCGGCGAGGCAACCCGCTTGGCTTACGCCGCCGAAGAAGCGATCGAGGGCCGTGACGCTTTTCTCGAAAAACGCAAACCGGAGTTCGAGCGTTTTCCCTGGCATTTCTAGGTGCGCGGACGCATGAACCGCTGGATTCTCGCAGCGAGACCACCGACGCTGTGGGCGGCTGTTGCACCGGTACTTGTCGGTTCGTCGCTGGCGCTACGCGATGACGTGTTCCGCCTTGATGCCTTTGCCGTGACCACCATTACAGCGGTTCTCATCCAGATCGCCGTCAACTTCTCTAACGATGTTGGAGACAGCGAAAAGGGCGCCGATACCGCAGACCGGATTGGTCCGCCGCGAGCAGTTGCGCTCGGCCTCATCACTCCCAAAGAGATGTGGCGTGGCATTGGACTCGTCCTCGGCTTGGCGGCGCTCGGCGGCGCCTACTTGACGTGGATAGCCGGATGGCCGATCGTCGTCATCGGTGTCGTCTCGATCGCCGCCGCATTTGGGTACACCAACGGGCCCAAACCCTACGGCTACCTCGGACTCGGAGAGCTGTTTGTGTTCGTTTTCTTTGGCCTCGTCGCCACCGTCGGGGCCCGCTTCGTCCACGACGCCACCTGGCAGACAGACGCTCTCCCCGGAGCGGTTGCGATGGGATTCCTGGCAACGGCGATCCTCGTCGCCAACAACGTTCGCGACATCCCCACCGATCAGAAGACAGGAAAGCGGACCCTGGCGGTCCGGCTCGGCCGCCTACGCTCGATCTGGGTGTATACAGCGATGTTCGTCGGCGCCGCAACAAGCATCGCTATCGGGATCCAGACTTCGGGGTACCCCCGCGCGGCGTTTGGCTCGTCCCTTTTGGCGTTGGCCGGTGTGTGGCTTGCACACCAACTATCGGCCGCAACCAACGGAGTCGCGTTCATAGCGGTCCTCAAAGGAACGGCACGTCTCCAACTCGCAGTCGCCGTGACCCTGGCGGCCACGCTTGCGTTGTAGCGGCACACTCCAACGGTCGGCGGGTATCTGCGCAAGAGATATCCACACCACGAAAGGTCGACGTGGCCTGCCCAGGTAACCTGTCGGCGATGAAGATGCAGGACCGCACCGCTGTCTCGATCGCTTCCACTCTTGCTGGCTGTGGGGTGCGCCACGTTGCGGCTTCGCCGGGGTCGCGTCACACACCACTGCTCCTTGCTCTCGATGACCACCCGAAGCTTTCGGTGACGATGCACCACGATGAGCGCTCAGCGGGCTTCGTGGCGCTGGGCATCGGCAAGATAACCGGAACACCCGCGGTTGTGTTGTGCACATCGGGCTCGGCCGTGACCCACTACCTGCCGGCACTTGTCGAAGCTGATCTGTCGACAACACCGATGATCGTGCTCTCAGCCGACCGCCCTCACGAACTCTGGGATACCGGCGCTCCACAGACGATCAATCAACGTGAGATATTCGGCGCAAGAGTGCGAGCATACGCATCCATTGACCCGAACGAGTTCGGCGACAGCAGCGACCGCGACGTGACGTCATGGCTCGCCACCCATTGGTCCCGTGCAACCAATCCAATCCCCGGACCTGTCCATTTGAACGTGGAGCTGCGCGAGCCGCTACTTTCGGCTTCGACAGCGACAGCCGCGGATGAGACCAACGATGTCGAACCGGCCCGGCCTGCCCCATCACCTCCGCCCGACGTAACGTTGCTCGTAGACGCACTTCGTATGTCCGAACGGCCGTTGATCGTTGCGGGGCGACTCTCGCCAGCGGACACCGATGCCGTACGAACCCTGGGAGAACGCCTCAGCGCACCGATATTTGCTGACCCGCAATCGGGCCTTCGCGGACCCGATGAGCCAGCAACCGTCGCCTACGCCGACGTCCTGGTGGATGCCGGAGGACTTGATCGGCACACCCCGGACCTCGTCATACGATGTGGGCCGATACCGACGTCGAAACCGATTTGGGAATGGCTCGGCGCACATGCTGATATCGCCCAGTACGTGATCACCACCTCCGGCCACCACGATCCGATGGGTTCCGCAACTGTACGGCTCGTGGGAGGTGTCGCGGCGATCCTCAACGCCGTATCCAGCAATTTCGAGCCATCGCCAGTGGGGTTCGCTCGCGCCTGGCAAGAGCTGGATAAGATCGCTTCGGACGCACTCGACGGAGAGCTCACCAGCGGTGACCTCACCGAACCTGCAGTCGCGGCAGTGTTGGCTGGCACGAGCACAGCCGACGATATTCTCGTCGTCGGTTCATCGATGCCTCTGCGTGACATCGATGCATGGGGCGGTCGGTGGGACACCGCGGCCACGATTGCAAATCGAGGTGCGAACGGAATTGACGGGACCATCTCGACAGCACTCGGGGTGGCAGTGGCATCTCGACGTGACACGGTTGCGTATATCGGCGATGTCACGGCACTCCACGATGTCGGCGCCTTCGCCACCGTCGGCCGCAGCACCGCACACCTCACCATTCTTGTTGTGAACAACGACGGCGGTGGCATTTTTCATCATCTGCCCCAGGGCGACCCGGCCCAGCTCGATCAGAACCGATTCGAGCGGTTGTTTGGCACACCGCACGGACTCTCCTTCGCCACGGTGGGCCAAGCATTCGGCGTCGAAACGACTCCGGCAAGGAGTGTTGGCGAGCTACGCGACCTCCTCGCTGCCAGAGTGAAAGCACCGCGACTCATCGAGGTACGGACCTCACGGACCGACGCTGTTGTCGAACGGCGGAGACTGCGCTCGTTGGTCCGGGCAGCGCTTATGTAGCGGACAGAAGGTTCAGCAGGGGGGCAGTTTGAGACGAGTCTGCAGAACTTCCGCGTTGGTCTGAGGGAACAACTTGGTGAGACCTTCGTCGATGCCCATGAGGAGCAGACCTGGATTATTTTCGCGGTGCTTCGCGGGGAGATCACGACGACCGAAACGGCCCCCGCGGCGGTCGGCCCTACCTGCGAGTGCGAGGCGGGACGACAGATTTCCTGATGAATCACTTCAGTAACGATGGGCCACTTCGCTGCCGGGGACCTTGACACTGGGGGTGGCGCGTCGGTAGTGTCGCAAGGTCGCTGTGAAAGGGAGGCGCCTATAGACCCCGCGCTCCTCGACCGCCGGATAACTCACCTTCCTGGTATCGACGAGGCCAGGCTTCCCATCCGCGCCATGTCCATCGCGGGGCTCGAAGGCAAGCTGGCCGCGCGAGTCCTCTCCAAGGACATGTCCGGTCCGACCACCCGAATCGTCAGGTTCGAGCGTGATTGGGGATCAGGTGCCGCGGGGGCGTTCACGGCGGACGTCTCGCTCCTGGTAATAAGCGGACGTGTCCGCATCGGCGACCAGGCTCTCGGTCGATACGATTTTGCACACATACCCCGACGCTGCCTGATCCCGAGCATCCGCGCAGAGACGGGGACTTTGGGTCTGCTTCTCACCGCGGCGCCGGTCGCCTATGACACTACCTCGGGTGGTGTTGCTGGTGCCGTCAAGACAGTGCTCTTCAACGACATTGCCTGGAAACCTCAACCCCGCCAGCCCGGACGTTTCTTGAAGCCGCTGGTCTCGACCGGGCACGGCGACTCATGGCTGAGCGCATCGGTCGAATGGTCCGGAGACGACGGACCGTGGCATCGACATTCGGTCGACGAAGAGGTGTTCATCCTGGATGGCGCGATAGCGATCTCGGAACTCGGCACCCACGGGGCGAAGACATACACCTACCAGCCTGGCGGCTACCTATGGCGGCCAGCCGGCATCCTGCATGCCGGTCCGGGATCATCGGCCACAGACACGGCGATCACCTTCCACCACACATCCGGTGATCTTGCAACAGAGTGGGTCGACAGGCACAGCGTGCTCGTGCCGTCCGGTGATGAGCCGCGCTCGCGGCCCGAGTCATTCCCGGAAGGTTGACAGCGCTCCCGCGACGATACTAGCGACACCGGGTACCACAGCCGCTTCTAGCGGTGGGCTGAAGGGAATCGGCGCCGACACGGCACCCACTCGAGCCACCGGCGCTTTCAGATCATCGAAGAGCTCCTCGGTTATTTGAGCAGCTAGTTCGGCCCCGAAACCACCAAACCGCCACGCCTCGTGAGCGACCACTGCCCGCCCGGTGGTGCTGACCTCGTCGATCACGGTTGTGAGGTCGAGGGGAACCAAAGAGCGGAGATCGACAACTCCTGCATCGATACCTTGAGCCGCCAGCTTGACGCAGGCCTCCTCGGCGTGAAGCACCATGCTTGAGTACGTCACGATTGTGACGTCACGACCCGGTCGGCAGACCGCTGCCTTTCCCAACGGAATCCGGTAGTCGCCATCGGGAACCAACCCTCGCTTCGACGTGATCGACTTGTTCTCAAGGTACACGACCGGGTCATCGTCGTCGATTGCCGAACGCAATAGACCCTTGGCGTCTGCGGGGTTCGACGGTGCGACGACCTTGAGGCCTGGCATGTGAGTGAAGATCCCTTCGAGGCTGGACGAGTGCTGTCCCGCTGAAGAGCGGAGAATGCCGTCCGATATTCGCAGCACGAGCGGTACCGAGATCTGACCACCGAACATGTACCTGAACTTCGCCGCCTGGTTCACAATCTCGTCCATCGCTCCGAGCGTGAACTCAGCGAAGCTCATGGAGGCAACGGGGCGCAACCCGGTCACAGCCGCGCCGACCGAAACCGCCACGATGATTGCCTCTGAGATCGGTGTATCGATCACCCGATCCCGACCGAATTCCTCGACAAGGCCTCGAAACTGACCGAAGTTGCCACCCCAACTGATATCCTCACCGATCACGAAGACGTCGTTGCTCTCGAGCATGGCGTAGCGCATCGCTTCAACCGTCGCCTGCCCGAACGTGACACGTCGCGCGCTCATGCAGGCTCCTCGGTGAATACCGCATCGATCGCAGATACCGGATCTGGATACTCGCTGTTCTCGGCGAATTCCTCGGCCGCCGCCACCTCAGCAAGAGCGTCCTCCCATGTGCACTCGCGCATGGCCTTGTCGAACCATCCAGCGCTGGCGAGCGCCCCCTCCCATCGTCCGATCGGATCGTCCGCTCGACTCGACTCCACCTCCTTCGCGTCGCGATAGACTTCCGCGTCACCGACGTAATGGCCGCCGAAGCGATAGGTGACCATGTTGAGCAGGGTCGGTCCTCGTCCTCCGCGGGCGCGGTCAACTGCTTCCGTGGCGGCGTTGTAAACAGCTCCCGCGTCGTTGCCATCGAGGGAGCATCCGCTCATCCCATACGCGACCGCGCGCACAGCCAGGTCGTCGACGGATGTGGTTCGCTCTCGGGCCGTGAACTGTGCGTACTGGTTGTTTTCACACACAAACACCACAGGGAGTGCGTGCACGGCGGAAAAGTTGAGAGCCTCGTGGAAGGTGCCCTTGTTGATGGCGCCGTCACCGAAGAAGCAAACGGTGACCTGGTCTGTCCCCCGGTATCGCGTGGAAAAGGCGGCCCCGGCCGCGATGCCGAACCCACCGCCAACGATCCCGTTCGCTCCCAGCATACCCAGCGAGAAATCGGCGACATGCATCGAGCCTCCCCGTCCGCGACAGACACCGGTCACTTTGCCGTAGAGCTCGGCCATGAGAACATTCATCGCCATGCCTTTGGCGATAGCATGCCCATGACCGCGGTGAGTCGACGTGAGGTGGTCATCGACACGGAGCACCGCGCAAACGCCAGCGGCGATGGCCTCCTCCCCCAGATATGTATGAACAAACCCGGGGAGCTTCCCCCCGAGAAACAATTGCTCGACGCGGGTTTCGAACACCCGGATCCGCACCATGGTGCGGTGAACCTCAAGAGCAGTGTCCCTTGGGATGTTGTGGATTGTCGCGCTCATCGAGCACACCTCATTTTACTGGGCAACGTAGCCTCCGTCGACAGTCAAGATGTGACCGGTCACCATCCGCGAGGCATCAGAAGTGAGGAACAAAACGGGGCCAATCAGATCCTCGGGTGTACCTAGTTCTCCGCTGGGGGTACGGGAGAGAAAGAACCGCTTCAGCTCGGGCTCAGTCTCCCACTGCCTCCTGACAATCGCCGTAGCGATATGCCCGGGCGCTATGGCGTTGACTCGTATACCGTGCGGTGCCCATTCCACGGCCAACGAGCGGGTCATCTGCACGACACCGCCCTTGCTGGCCTGGTACCCCACGCTCCCCGGAAACGCGACAAGGCCGCCGATCGACGCGATATTGACGATGGAACCACCATCACCACTCTGGATCATGAGACGCCCAACGGCTCGGCAGACATAGAACGACCCGGTGAGATTGACGTCAAGCACGTTCTGCCAGAGGTCGTCAGCGTAGTCAACAGCCGGACTCCGTCCGCCGATGCCAGCACTGTTGACGAGCACGTCAATACGCCCGGTCATCTTTGCGACGTCGATGGCCATCGCTTCGACGGCATCCGGGTCCCGTACATCGATGTGCGCTGCCGTCGCTTCGCCACCAAGAGCTTCGGCAACTCGGGCGGCCGCCTCGCCATCAATGTCCGCACACACAACGACGGCGCCCGCGATTGCCAGGCCTCGGGCCATAGTCTCGCCAAGTCCACTCCCCGCTCCGGTCACGAGCGCCACCCGACCCAGAAGGGAGAACCTATCTCGATCGAGTGTGGTCATGGCGTCATCACGTAGGCCAGCACCGCGCCGACCAGAACTTCAATGTCGCTCGCCGCAACAACGATCTCCAGCGTTCCATCGGCCGGAGCCTCCAGTTCCGTCTGGGCTTTCTCGGTCTCGATGAGGACGACACGATCGCCTCTGACCACCGTAGCCCCCGATCGCTTAAGCCACTCGAGCACGATGATCTCCTCAACGACACCGAGCTGGGGGACCGAGAGAGCGACACGGACACCCATCAAATATGACCGTGTCGCTCAAGGCTCTCGAGCGGCGACGCGCCTGCCCGCATCTCGTCGCGCACCTTCGCCTCAGCGCCAGCAATCTCCTCCGCCTTCGATAGCACGAGCTCGGCATCCACCGCAGGGACGACGATGATCCCCTCGAACTCGGCCAGCACCATGTCACCGGGGTCGATGGT
Source organism: Acidobacteriota bacterium (assembly GCA_022562055.1). Lineage (NCBI taxonomy): Bacteria > Pseudomonadati > Acidobacteriota > Acidobacteriota bacterium. The sequence goes on from JADFQA010000002.1 coordinate 85,870, forward strand.
GACATCACCGATCGTGACGGGTACTTGCGTCGCCTCCATCTCCCACCGCCCGATGGCGTTAAGCGGAGATAGATCCCGATAGAAGACTTGGAAACCGATGTCACGCAAACCCTCAATGTCCCGCAGGTTGCCGTCGAGGATGACCCCGGCGCAGCCGCGCTGGGCCGCCGAGTTTGCGGTAAGTTCACCGAAGTGGCCGACGTAGCTGTGGGGATTTACCGACACCATCACGGAGTCAGGCGTCAGCCGCTCGAACACTCGAAGGTAGGATTCGATCCGCTCGATACCGGGATCCCATGCGATGTGGGGATCGATGGCACGCCCGAGCACCGTGTGCGCAACGCCGGCAATCCGTCGCTCGGAGAACAGCGGCCGGAGGGAACTCGGCAACACTTGTTCCCGCATGCCGAGCGCATACAACGCGTCGCAAACGACAGGAACCCACAGCTCGCGATACCTGGCGCATAGCTCAGCTCTCGATAGACTCACGATGATCCCTCCAGGTAACTGATCGCCGCCAACCCATACATCAGGGCCGCCTGAGCCACTCCGGCGGCCGCCATGAACTCATTCGGGCTGTGGGCTCGCGGCAACAACCCGGGACCGAAGGCGGCCACGCACGGGATACCAGCCGTGAGTTGAAAGTGGGATGCGTCGGTCGCTCCAGGGAAGGCGTCGAGCCGTGGCGTCTCCCCGAGCACGGATTTAGCAGCGCGCTGCAATTCGGCAACGATCGGTTCGTCGGGACTGATCTCGGTTGCCGGCACCATGAGATCCCAAACAAGTTCAGCGGCCAGATCAGGTTCGTCGGCCATTGCGTCGTCGAGGAAACGTTGGATATCAGCGATGAGCTGGTTCTCGTTCATTCCCGGAATCGTCCGCAGGTCACAAGCAAATTCCGCTTTACCCGGGTAAACGCCGTAGAAGACACCCGCCTCTGCCATAACGCCAACGTTGACGGTCGGCCCAGTCGAACAGAGTGGATGGGGATCGAACGTGAGGTAGCCTTTTAGTTCGCGATCCATGCGATCGATTAGCCGTGCCATCTGCACCGTCGCATTGATGCCCTTGATGCGATCCGAGATGGATGAATGCATCTGCGTACCACTGACCTTCACCTTGAATAGAGCTGCGCCCCTCGAGATCAGATGGATGGCCTCCCACTCGCGCATGATCCCGCTGGGCTCTCCGATCACGGCAACATCGGCCACGAGCCTCCCCTCCTCAGCCAGCCACTTCGACCCCATCACGGACCCGGCCTCCTCGTCCGCGGTGAATACGACAATGAGTTCTCCGGGGAAGGTACTGACATCGGCAAGCGCCCCCGCGGCGTACGTCATTCCTGCAACGGCCGCCTTCATGTCGCCAGAACCCAACCCTATGAGGTCGCCGTCTCGAAGCAACGGATCCCAAGGATCGGTGTCCCAGGCCTCCATGTCGCCGGCTGGCTTGGTGTCGAGGTGGCCGGAGAGCATCAGCACGCGACCGGGGGATGTGCCCGGAATCCGAGCAATCAAGTTAGGTCGCTCTTCGCTCGCTCCGACCCGCTCGACGTCCTTTACCCCGAGTTCCGCGAGGCGGCCGGCAACAAGATCTGCCACGGCTCTCTCGTCACCCGGAGGGTTCGGCGACGGCGTAGCGATGAGCTCACGCGCGAACTCGAGTACCTCGCCCTCACGGGGGGTGAGGAAGTCACGGACCGCACGCTCTGCGCTTGTTGTTCGGCCCGTCACGCCCGCACCCCGGTCCAATCCCGAACAGCAGTGGCGATGCGTCGCGTCCCCTCGGCAATGACGTCAGCATCCGCGGCCAGCGATATTCGGACCCACCCTTCGCCAGCGGGGCCAAAGACGGACCCCGGGGCCACGCTGACGCCACGCTGCTCAAGCAGTCTGAGAGAGAACTCGAAACTCGACACATCCGTCGTTGAGACGTCAACGAGCATGTAGATTGTCGCATCGGGTGGTACGACTCGCAGGCCAGACTCGGCGGCCACGTTCACCGCAACCTCCGCCCGACTGCGATACGCGGCGAGCATCGCATCGATTGGTGCACGGGGTCCTGTGAGCGCTGCCTCAGCTGCCTTCTGCGAGATGGTGCTCGGGCACGACACCTGAGGTTCCTGGAGCGTGCGAAGTAATGTCGCGAACCTCCTCGGGACGACTGCATAGCCGACCCGCCAACCTGTCATCGCATACACCTTGGAAAAGCTGTACACCGTGAGGACGCGACCGTCCTCGTCGAAGAGCGCGGCAGGGGTGTGGACGGTGTGGTGATCCAGAATCAACTCGTCATACACTTCGTCGCTAAGGACCCACAGGTCATGTGCCTGAGCAAACGCAACAAGCTCTGCCATCAACGCGGTCGGGAACACTGCGCCGGTCGGGTTCGACGGCGAGTTGATAAACAATACCTTGGTTCGGTCGGTCATCATCGCCTCAAGGTCCTCGATCTGCGGCAAGAATCCGTTCGCCGCGTCGAGCCTGTAGAAGACCGGGTCGCCGCCAAGCAGCCGCACCATCTCGTCCATGTTCGGGAAACCGGGGGTGGGCAGCAGGACCTGGTCCCCGGGATCAAGCAGCGCCAGGTAGATTGAGAAGAGTGCATTCATTGCGCCCGGAGTCACGACGATCTGCTCGGACTCGACCGCCAGGCCGTTCACCGTCCGAACCTTGTCCGCCACCAGCTCCCGCAGGCTTCGCAAGCCTCCGTTGGGACCATAACCCGTGTAGCCGTCCGAGGCGGCGGCCGCCGCCGCCTCGATGATGTGCACGGGCGTGGTGAAACTAGGCTCCCCCACCTCAAGTCGGAGGACACCCGGGTACGCGTCGGCGGCGTCGAATAATACGCGGATTTCCGAGCGGCACAGCGCTGTCGCGCGTTGCGAAGCGGGTTTCATGCCCCACTTTCCTTGCGGTGAGCAGCCTTCTCCTCGAGATCCGGCCGTTGTCCAGCGTCGAAGTAACTGAGTGCCCAGTCGGCACCTTGCCATGTCGCGAGCCTTCCGTCTCGCGGCACGAGCTTAACCAGATAACGCTCCCAGCCATATGAGGGCACGAGTTGCTCGGGTCCGTCGGATCCCGAATACCGGGTCGCCATCTCGTTCGCTACCTCGACCCACTGCGACCCTTCACCAGGAGCGGGACCTTCGAGTATCTCCGCCGTGCACTGCGCGAGCACCTTGCGGATGCGGGGATGGGCTGTCTCCTCGATGCAGACGGCACACCGCGGATCACGCTTCAGATCTGCCACCCACTTCGAACGTTTGCGGCCGACGACATAGAAGGCGTCGCCATCCCACTGGTACCAGAGCGGCACCACCATGGGCCAACCGTCCGCTTTATTGAAGGAGAGCTTCAGGAGCCACGTGCTGTCAGGACTACGCAGAAATTCGTCAATCTCTTGATCGAGCATCCTTCCAGCGTCCGAACCCTCCTCGTAATACTTGGCCTGTTTGAACTCGGTCACCACAATCCTTCGACTAGGGCGGAAGCGAATCAGCCGAACCTCGTGCGGTCGACACGGAGCATTGAGACGGAACCCAGTGGCCGTCTTCACCCCTCCCGCCGATGCGTCACACGATTATATCAAATCCGCTCGGACCTATCGAATCTCTTGATGAAAGAGACACGGACGGAGCACCGAACGCTCAGGCATCAAGAATTTGAGGTCGAGCTTCGAACCTGTGGCTGCGAATGTTCAAGGCCCGCCAATCCGCGACATCGTCTTAGCAACGGAATCCGCATGACCCATCAGGAGATTGTCGTGCCGCGCCCCCTCAACGGCTCGCGATGCTGGACTCTCGCGGCGGTAGCGGCGAAGCCGCCCATGCGCTTTCGGATCGGGCGGATGGGTACGTACGCGGTCATCAGATCTCCTGAGTTCCTCGTCGAGATCAATGGTCTCGGGCATGTGCGCCCGCCGAGGAATTGAGTCAGCCGACAGGCCGCTCCGTAGACGCGACCCCTGTGCAAGAGAACCTCGCTTGCAGAGAGGACACGTTCAAAAGACATGGAGAGGTGAAGCGGAGCTTGTCACACATCAGGACACCTCGTTCATCGTCAGCCTGCTCGGACCGAGATGAACGGTGCGCCGTCCCGAACGAACGATGTAGCGGGGCCAGGCTGCGCCGCTGACATCAATACGGATACGGTGCCCACGACCGAACTCGTGACCGATCACACCGAAGTCGACAGTCACACGGCTGCGCCGCGACTCTACGACTCCATCACTCACGTTCCATGCGCCACCATCGGGGTGCACGTCGATCAGTGCAGCGACGAATTGCTGCAAGGCCGCGTCACCGGACACCGATAGTGTGAGGGCAGCGGGTCCGACAGCACGGATAGGCGTATCGAGAGGATCCGACGTGAATGTCAGCACGTCGGATCGCCGTATCCGTGAACTCACGTCGAAGGCGCCACTGCGAAGCACCGGCGCCCACGGGTAGCAACGACCCCCTACGGCCGGCGTCGGCGCGTCCACCAAGACTTCGAATGAAAGCTCACCTGGCTCAGCTGGCGCATCTCCCAGGCCTCCCGCACCATCCAGATACCATCGACGCGGGGCCTCGGGCAGCGGCCACGCGTCGAACTGAACCCAGTCGTTCGCTCCCGTGATAAACAGCGATGCCTTGGGTGGCAGAGACCCCGATCCCCTCAGATGGACGTTGTACCAATCGATCTGGAGCTGATGAAGGTCGACCACGGCTCTACGGCCAAAGTCAAGATTCCCAATGCACCGGCCGAGGGGTAGACCCGAATGGTCCCATGGGCCTGTCACGATGTGCGACCCATCACCCAGCGCGTCGAAAAGACGAAACGACCCGGCGGCAAAAATGTCGTACCACCCGGCGACGACTAGCGACGGCGCTGCGACCTGAGCCAAGTCGGTCTCGGTCGGGACCCGCGGGTCGTTCGGATAGGGATCTTGTGCACCAGCCCAGTCGAAGAACCACGACGCCGCTGGTGTGGCACGCAGCGCCGGTTGGTCGACACCCATGGCAGAGGTCGTCCACGGGTCATCGAGAGCGGCGAGTAACGCATCGATATTCCGAGACCGTCGGTCGAGAGTCGCAATCGAGTTCAGCGCCCACGACAGATGGAAGCCGATGTCGAGTGCTCCGCCTCGGCGTATCCAGGTGTCCCGAACGTCGGCAGGGGAAAGCGCAGGAAGGATCGCCGCGAGACCCTCATGACCTGACGTCGCGACGGCAAGCTGGCTGAAGGCGTTGTAGCTGACGCCTCCCATCGCGACATCCTCGTTGCACCATGGCATGGACCTAACCCATTCCAAGGCAGCTGTCCCATCAGCCTGCTCATTGACGAAAGGTTCGAAGTCACCCCCCGAAGCGAACCGGCCCCGAACGTCTTGTAGCACCACGGCATACCCAGCACGCGCGAGGCTCAATGCGTGCACCTGGAGGGACACCGACGCATGCGTCGTCCGGTCATAGGCTGTCCGCATGAGGATGGCAGGGTACCGTCCAGGACCGGCGGGACGGATAACGTCCGTCGCAAGTGTCACACCGCCGACGGCAGGCACTGCGACATCGGTATCAACAGAGAGAGCGCTCACAAGAACTACATTACGCGGATTCGAACACGGTGACAACGGATTTGATATTATCTACAAATCACGACGTGGGAGGTACCAGATGATCAAGGCCATCGGCACAGCATACAAGCGCGACGACCTCACCACGGAGGAGTTTTTCGACTACTGGAGAGAGACCCACGCTCCGATCTCAGCGAGAGCGCCGGGGCTCCGTGGCTATGTCGTCTCCGAGGTTATCCGCAAGGTCCAAGGCGAACTCGAAGCGGAGGCGTTCGTCGAGCAGTGGTTCGATGACGAAGAGGCGTTCGAACGGGCCAGCGTCTCACCTGAGATCGCGGCCGCATGGGAAGACGTACCTCGCTACGCCAAGACGTCGGGAACTTTCTGGATCGTCAAAGAACACGTCATTATACCGCCGCCCGACCGCGGGCCGGGTCTTGCCAGCACATGGAAGGAATGGCCGTGAGCCGTCGCTTCGAAGGAAAGAACGTCCTCGTCACGGGCGCCGGCAGCGGGTTCGGACGTCGCACCGCACAGCGGTTCGCCGAGGAGGGTGCTAACTACCTCTATCTTGTCGACTACAACCAGGAGCGACTCGACGCGACAGCTCCGACCATCGAAGAGAGGGGAGGAAAGCCGGTCAAGATCTGCGCCGACCTATCCGAAATGGAGAACGCGGCGAACGCCGTTGCCACTGCCCTTGAGGTCGACCCGAAGATCGACGTTCTGGTTTCGAATGCTGCCGCGTGGGTCAACGAGGACTTCATCGATATGAAGGACGAATCATGGCGGCGGGTTCTGTCGGTGAATCTCGATGCCTACTACGTGCTCGCCCAACGCGCCGCGCGCGCAATGCGGGATACCGGCGGCGGAGTCATTCTCTTCACCGCATCAATCAGTTCCCTTGGCCATGGCCGAGGTTTCACCGCGTACAGTGTGGCCAAGGCCGGCCTCGTATCTCTCGCAAAGGCAATCGCCGTCGAGTGTGCGCCGTACAACATCAGGGCGAATTGCGTGAGTCCGGGGCCCGCCGACACCCAGCAATCAGTCGACCTCGCCGGAGCAGAGTTGATGGCGAAATGGCGGCGGGAGGGATTCCCTGTGGTCCCGTTGAACCGGCTTGCATCCGATACCGACATTGCTAACGCCTTCCTCTACCTCGCTTCCGATGAAGCGAGGTACGTGACCGGAATCAACCTCGTGGTCGACGGGGGACTGACTGCGCAGATGTACGACGTCCCGAAAAGCTGAGCCTGAGCAGAGAAGCGGTGTGCTCAGCCCGCCAGGTTCACCGCAGTTTGGGCGAGGATTTCGGCGGCGAGCGCCGTGTCTTCGATCCCAACCCACTCCTCATCGGCATGGGCCTGGTCGATGCTGCCCGGGCCGAAGATCACGCAACCAATGCCCGCGGGATCGAAGAACGAGGCATCAGTCCCGAAGGTGACTCCAATCGGTGACCCGTACTCGCCGAGCACGGCCTCGCGGGCGCTGCCGAGCGCCTTGACAACGGGATGGTCGGGGGGCGTGTCGAGTGCCGCCGTCGATAAAAAGAACTCGCGGCGCTCGATCCTATGACCCAATGCGCGCACTCCATCGAGCAGCACATCGAACTCGGCGAGCAGGTCGTCAGGATCCTCGCCAGGGACGATGCGCCGTTCCACGCTTATAACCGCGGTGGCCGGCACCACGTTTTGGCCGCTCCCCCCTTCGATTGCCGAAACATTGAACGTCCCGACTCCAACAAGCGGGTGCTGGACGGCGCCAAGCGCGGGAATGTACTCCTCCTCGAGGGCGATGAGCACTTTCGCCATTGCATGAATGGCGTTGACGCCGAGATGCGGTTTCGACGAGTGGGCCGCTACACCGGAGGTTGCTATCTCGAAACGGAGCACCCCCTTGTGGGCGATCGCCATCTCAAGACCGGTCGGTTCGCCGACCACAGCCAGGCCTATTTCTGGATGGGCGGCAACCAATGCCCTCGCTCCGGTGCCGCCGACTTCCTCGTCAATGCCGCCGACGAAGAGCACCGAAGCGCGACGTGAATCATCAGCGGCGAGGAGCGCCATCGCCTCCACCATCGCGGCGAGAGATCCTTTCGTGTCACAGGCACCGCGACCAAAGACCAAGCCATTGTTAACCCGTGCTTCGGCTGTGGCGGCACCCGAAAGGCCCACGGTGTCCAGATGGGCGTGGAACATCACCACCGGCGCTCCGGTCGAACCCTTGAGCAGAACGGCCACATTGTCCCGACCACCAGGGTGCACGACCTCCCGGGTCGGATCAAACCCTAAAGCACGGAGATCGGCCTCAACTACGTCTGCCAGTGAAGCTTCACCGCGACCACCGTCAAGCGCAGGGTTTACCGAGTGCGTACTCACGTAACGAACCAGGCGGTCTTCGACTCGCTCCCGATCAACTCTTCCAGAGAACTGCGATGCCATGGCGGTACTGTACCAACGGGATTTCGCGATCACCGCAAACGTACACTCACCACATCGTTCGAAGGAAGACGACTATGTGCACCACCGGAGCGATTCGACTAGGCGAAAATGACTACGTCCTCTTCAAGAACAAGGACTTCGGACGTACGCATTTCGACGATCAAATCGTCGTCGAACGCGGAGTGTTTGGCGTTGAGGGCATCACGACCTGGGCGCAAACCAATCCCGAGCTTGACCGCTTCTCGGGTTTCTCGATCGGCGCTAACGACAAGGGCCTCTTTTGCGCGGACTCCAACGTGCAGACACTCGATGGGCACGCCAACTACGACGACCTCGTCGAAATCGCTCTGCGCGAAGGCACCGATGTGGCGTCTGCGGTCGAAGCTGTTCGCCGCGCCGTGGTCGAGCAACCGTACTTGTGGGGAAATCTCATCATGATCGACTCGTCTAGTCAGATAGTGGTAGAGGTTCGAAGTCGAGAAATCGCCGTGCTGCCGTTCGACGGGTCGACAGCGCGCACGAACCATCACACGGAATTCGGCGCTCATTGGAACGACGATGACAAAGCGACTTCTGAAAAGAGGCTTGTGTCTGCACTGGGTTACGTGAACGCAGCGCGTTCGCTAGACGACGTCTTTGCATTACAGAAAAGCCACGACGACGGCTCCACCGGTATTTGCAACCACGCGCTCCATCACACCGTCTACAGCTATGTGTTCCGCAACCGTAGGGGAATGACGACCCTCTACGTGAGCCAGGGGCGTCCATGCGAGAAGCACCCGCGGTACGAGCTCGAACTCCCGCTTGGAGAGCGTTGGTCACCGTCGGCGGCAACCGCCATACGAATCACCTACCCGTCGGATCGCTCGGGGGGCTAGCCGCCGCTTACGCAGAGCCTCCAACGAGGCCCGCATCGATGAGGCGAGATAAGTCAGCGATACAGCCGGCGATGCCCTCGGCAAGGGGGCGGTGCTGCGACGTGCTGTCGAGCAGCCGGTCGATACCGGACCCATCAATCTCATCCGGGAGCGGCAACGGGTCGTCGTCGAAGGACACGACCGCACCGGGAACGGCCTCCGTTATCATCGCGGCCACCTCAGCAATCGTTGCGGATGGGCCGCTCATGTTGTGCACTGCCGCCGAGTCGAGTTCCAGCCGCGCCGCTGCAACGAAACAAGCCGCAACGTCCGCGGCGTGTTGGAACGTCGAACTCCCACCGAAAGGGATGTGGGATGGCTTGCCGACGGCTGCGGCGATCATCGCCTTAGTGGGCGCCGACGTGAGTCCCTGGTCGCGGCCCGGACCATAGACGATACAAGGTCGAAGCCCGACTGAGCCGACGCCCCAGTCGGCAGCGTACATCCTCGCGGTCCATTCGTTTGCTTGCTTGAACGCTCCGTAGAGCGTTGTTGGGGCCAAGACCGAGTCATCCCCGGCTACACCCCCGGCGTACATGGCTGCCGGGCCAAAGACGGCAACCGAACTCGCATAGCTGACACCTCGCACGCGACCATCGCTACGACGAGCCGCCTCAAACACGTTGACAGTGCCTGTAACATTGACCTGTGATCCCAGAACCGGGTCTGCCTGGCAGAACGGTATCTGGAGGGCGGCAAGGTGGAGGATGTGGGTGATTCCCTCCTCCTCGACTACCTGCTCCACCGTGGCAGGATCGCGGATATCGCCGCGTCGTGCGACCAGGCCAGCCAGTTCTGCGTCATCGAGCACGAGACGAAGACGGTGGTCGTCATCACTCACGTCAAACGCGACAACGGCCGTGCCCTCTCGGACTAGTGCGGCTACCGCCCAGGCTCCGATGCAGCCGCCCGACCCGGTTACAAGGAACCGCTCGTCGCTCATATTGCTCCCTTACATGGTGTGAAATACCGGATGGTACCAGAAGCTCGACGCGCCATCACCAAATAGTATATAATCCGCAAACACCGGTCGCTCTCCGGTGCTCGCACTCTGGAGAGATAAGACCACCCAACGAGATCAGAGGGCGGTTTTCAACATGGACAACTCGTGGATGAGAGAAGAGTTCGGCCAGGAGGTCGTAGAACTCAGTGAGCAATACAAGGCAAAGAACATCACTCGACGCGGATTCATAAAACAAGCAGCGTTGATGGGGGTCGGGTTGACGGCTGCGGGAACTATCCTCGCCGCCTGCGGAGGCGACGGCGACGGTACTGCTGCTTCAACGACAGCGGCAGGGGCCATAAGTTCAACGACAGCGGCAGGGGCCATAAGTTCAACGACAGCGGCAGGGGCCATAAGTTCGACAACTGAAGGTCCGATGCAGCCGGTCACGGGCGGTACCCTGCGCGAGGGCTACAACCGCGACGTGTCCAGCCACGATCCGCTCACAACAAACTGGTACGACCCTGCGTACTTCGCGATTTACGAGGCGATTCTCTCGAACGATCCGAGCGGCGCGACCGTGCCTCAATTCGCCTCGGCGTTCTCCGTGTCGGACGACGGACTCGAATATCGGTTCACGATTCCAGACGGTAAGCGGTCGCACTCTGGTGGGACCATCGACGCCGAGATGGTCGCCGAGTTCTATCGCGCAGTACAACAGTACAGCTTCATCGCTGGCCTCGCCGCACCGGTGGACACCTATGTTGCCGAAGGCAACGACGTCGTGATGAAGATGAAGAACGCCTGGATCGGCGCTCTCGGCCCACACAAGACCGGGTATTGGCGGATTATCAACATAAATACCTGGAAAGAGGCAAGCATCAACGCGGACGGCACGCTAAACGTCGAGTCGGGCTACGGCACCGAGTTCGCCGACGGCACCGGCCCCTTCACTCATGAAGAATGGGTGCCGGGCAGCCACGTGCTCGTCAAACGGTGGGAGGACTACCCCGGCTCGCAGACTCCATTCTTCGAGAATAAGGGTAAGGCGTATCTCGACGGCATCCGCTGGACCGTCATCACCGAGGCTGGACAGCGCGCGACGCAGCTTGAGAACGGCGACATCGACACCCTGATCGGCCCTGCGCCTCAGGATATCAGCCGGCTCGAGTCGAACTCCGACTTGACCACTGTGAGGCATCCCGAATGGTCGGGGTACCACCTTGCCATGAACAGAGACTACGACGAGTTCTTCGGCGACGCGCTCACCCGGCAGGGTCTGTCTCATGCCCTGGACCGCCAGGGCATGGTGGACGCCATCCTCTTCGGCAACGGTGCGCCGACGTTTGGACCATTCCCGACCACCGACCGTCAGTACGAGCCAGCCGTCGAGCAGTTCAACCAGTTCGATATCGAGCTGTCGAATAAGAAGCTCGACGACGCTGGATGGGTGCTGGGAACCAGTGGGGTTCGGGAGCGAGGCGGCTTCAAATTCGAGTTCGAGTATCTGGTCGAAGACGAGGCTATACAGAAGGCAGTTGCCGAGGCGGTTGCCCAGCAATTCTCCATCGTCGGCGTCAAGGCGAACCTGAAGGTCGTGGACAGGGCCGTGGCGTTCGAGCTCCAGAGCGGTGAAGGCCGCGATGCAACACCCATGTCGCTCTTCTTCTGGCTCTGGCCGATTCCGCTCGACGTACTCATCCTGTTCGGCGGGTCGCAGTTCATCCCCGTGCCAAACTTCTCGCACGCCGTGGAGCCGAGGGTCGATGCGGCGATCGAAACATGGCTCAGCTCCGCCACCGAAGCCGAGGCCCAAGCGGCTTCCTCGAACTTCCAGCTCGCGTGGGCGGAGCAGCTGCCGTTCATGCCGATCATGAACCAAAACGCCACGTTCGTCCACAACAACAAGGTACACGGGTGGCAGCCATTCGTGTGGAACCTGTACCCGTACTACAACGACACGTGGATCGAGGCGTAGAAGGAAGTCGCGAGGAGAGAACGGTGTCCCTTGAGACACGGTATCTCGGTGCGCGAGAACAGCTTTTCGCACCGGACGTCTCCAGTGCGAGTTGGCGCCCTACTGTGGAGGCGCGCGATCGGCACCCACAACATCAGACGTCTCGCCGTCAGTGTCGAGACCCGGAGAGGCCACAAAGTGGCCAAGTCCCCCGGCTTCGTGCTGGCGCTTCCTATCATCTGGATCTCCAGATTCGGTTACGTGACTTCCCGGCCGCGGTTTCTAAATGTCTGAGCGCAGGGTTGCTCAACGCTCAGCGAGAGGAGGATGCTCGTTGGTAGCCGAGGGAACGTCCACACACCTCGACGACTGGAACCGGCGGCTCGCAGAATACGAGGAGAGCCAGCACCTCGGCGGGCGGAGGCGGGTACTGTCGGCGATGCGCAGCAACAAGCTGCTCCTACTCGGCGGCACGCTCGGCCTCGTCGTACTCACTGCCGGCGTTCTTGGCCCGTGGATCTCTGGCGTCGACTACACGGCCCAAGACTTCCAAAACACCCATCTCCCGCCAGGGAGCGAAGGTCACATCCTCGGTACTGACGGTCTCGGACGGGACATCGCCGTCCGACTTTTCATGGGCCTCCGAGTCAGCCTCATCGTAGCTGCAGGTGTCACTGCGTTGGCTCTTGTCGCCGGAATCATGCTCGGGATGGCGAGTGGCTTCTTAGGCGGCTGGGTTGACCGTAGCATCCGCGGCGTCGTTGACTTCGTCTGGGGCTTTCCACTGATCCTCGTTGCAGTGCTCTTCGCCGGGGGCCTGGGAGAAGGGTTATTCCCGGTGATCCTGGCGGTGGGATTGGTCAACACCGCGGCGATCGCCCGCGTGGTGCGTGGCGAGGTGCTCGCGCTGTCCGAACAAGAGTTCATCGAAGCCGCCAACGCCGGCGGCCTTTCCACGTTCCGTATCATGTGGCGCCATCTTTTCCCGAACATCCTCGCCGCGGCTTTCGTCCTGGCCTCCTACTACGTCGCCGTCGCCATCATCGCCGAGGCCGCTCTCTCGTTCATCGGCCTCGGAGCGCAACCGCCAACTCCGAGCCTGGGCCAAATGGTCGCCGAGGGGCGGAACTTTCTCCGTCTCAATCACTGGGAATCGACCCTTCCCGGCATGACTATCGTCATCCTTGTGCTTTCAGCAAGCCTGATCGGCGATGGCCTCCGCGATGTCTTTGACCCACGACTCCGCCACGATGCCAACAGAATCGACGAAGAATGAAGCGGATTGCAGGTCGGACCGTCTACACGCTCATCGTGCTCATCCTGTCGTCCGTCGCGGTGTTCTACGCGATTCGGCTGTCCGGTGGCGACGCAACTTCAGCGCGACTCCCAGCCTCAGCCAGCGCTGAGGATCGTGAGAACTTCCGCGAGGTACTTGGACTCAACGACCCGGTCTACGAACAGTACTTCCGATACATGGGGCGTGTGCTGACAGGCGATCCTGGCAACTCGCTCACCAACAACGCTCGGATCAGCTCGATGCTTGCGGTCCACGGCAAGAACAGCCTGATTCTGGGTGCGGCTGCGTTCTTCCTCGTGTTCACGATCGGGATTCCGTTGGGAATTCTCGCATCGATACGACGCAACTCGTGGTGGGACGGTGGGATCATGACGTTCTCCGTGGCGGGCATGGCTGTGCCCAATTTCTGGCTCGCCCTCCTCGCGGTCTGGATGTTTGCCTCAGTCCTGGGCTGGTTCCCGTCGGCCGGCTGTTGTGGACCCAAGCATCTTGTTCTTCCTGCGACCGTGCTTGCCATGGAAGGCATCGCGCTCACTGTGCGTATGACCCGCTCAGCCATGCTTGAGACCCTCAACCAGGATTTCGTGCGCACGCTGCGCGCAGGGGGGCTATCGGAGATGCGTGTCGTCAGCAAGCATGTCCTCAGGAACGCACTGGTCCCAATTGTGTCGCTCGCTGGGTTGCGCATCGGACAGATTATCGGATATTCACTGGTCGTAGAGACGATTTTCGGGTGGCCGGGTATCGGCCAGGTTCTCGTTAATGCGGTGCTCCGGCGCGACTACCCCGTCGCCCAGTTCTTCTCGCTCATACTCATCACCATTGTCGTGTTGAGCAATTGGCTTGCCGACGTCGGCTACACGATCGTCAATCCCCGAATGAGAAAAACCTGATGAGACCATGACCCATATCGTCTCCACCGGAGAAGTTCCGCCAGCCACCACAAATGCTGACAATCGTCCGATCCTCGCGATTCGCGACTTAAGTACCTCCATTTCAACGGTCGGGCGCACGTTCGACATCGTACGCCGCGTGAATCTTGAACTGAGACAGCACGAGATCCTCTGCCTCATCGGAGAAAGCGGATGCGGTAAGACCATCACTGCCCTGTCGGTCATGCGCCTTCTTCCAACTCCGCCGGTCAAGGTTCGCGAGGGTCAAATCATCTACCGGGGCCATGACCTGCTCAGATTATCTGACAAGGCAATGCGCAAGATTCGGGCGAACAGTATCTCGATGATCTTCCAGGATCCGCTGACGTCGCTCGATCCGATGTTCACCGTCGGCTCCTTGCTGACAGAGGTCATCCGCTCCCATCGCGATGTCGACCGGGCGACCGCAACAGACATGAGTATCGCCATCCTGCACGAAGTAGGGTTCCCAGATCCCGCGCGTCGACTCTCGTCCTATGCGCACGAGCTCTCCGGTGGCATGCGCCAGCGGGTGGTCATCGCGCTTGCACTGGTGCTCAGCCCGGACGTCCTAATCGCCGATGAACCCACCGCTGCGCTCGACGTGACGGTCCAGGCCCAGATCCTCGACAAGCTCCTCAAGGAGCAACAGGAACGCAACATGTCGATACTGCTTATCACCCACGACCTTGCCGTCGTAGCCGCGGTCGGTGACCGGATGGCCGTGATGTACGCAGGCGAGATCGTGGAGCAAGGTCCGGTCGAAGAGCTATTCGAGGATCCGAAGCATCCGTACACTCAGGGTCTCCTGCGAGCACTTCCCCGCGCGAGCGTCAAGAAGGAGAATCTTATCCCGATTCCCGGCGTTGTGCCTCCGCCACAGATGATGCCCCCCGGTTGCCATTTCGCGCCGCGATGCCCGCACGCACTATCCCTGTGTTGGGAAGCACATCCCGAACTCGAAACGATTCACGGTCGCAGCTTCCGCTGCTTCAACCCTCAAGTCTTTGAGCCCTCCCGATGACACCGAGTCCTATTCCGATCGCCATAGGACTTCGTAATGGCGTGACGTTGCGGGGCCATGAATGGTCCGTCGACGGCCCCCCGGTCGTGTTCGTTCACGATCTTGGCCACGACCTGGATGCATGGGGCCAAACCACATCGACGGTAGCGCGCAGCGGGTTTCGCGTTATCAGCCTGGAGTTACGAGGACACGGGCTCTCCGACGGCGATCCTGATCCATCGGCGGCTCTGGAGGATCTGAGACTCATGCTCTCCGAAGTCGTTCCATCGTTCGGTCCAGTGGGGTTGGTGTCATACGGGTCGTCGTCGGAGGCTCTCCTCTCCCTCGACGGCGAAGACGGGGCCCCGGTGCAGGTGATCATCTCTCCCAAGCAGCTCGATCCCGACGGATTCGACCGGGCGGGGGCGAAGCGCGCCGTGCGCCTCGTCATCGGAGGATCGCTGGACGAGGAGGCTCAAGCATTCTTGGGGAAGACCTATCTCAACATGCTCGGCGAGAAGCTTTGGGTATCGGTAGCCACCGCTAAACATGGACCCGCCCTCCTGATCGATCAACCCAGCTCGCTCGAGCATCTGACGATATTTCTTCGTCGCTACCTCACCGGATATCATCTTTCGTGGATCAAGGAACACGACGGCCTAATACGCGCTGCGGCGGAATCTCGCGGTCCAGACAACGAGCCAGCAAGCCAGAAAGAGGAGTAGACATGGATGTTGTAGATGCTCATCTCCATCTCTTCAAGAGTGTCAGCGACGAGTACCCCCGTGACGTATTCGAGGGTATGACTCCTCCCGAGCGCGAGGAACGGGTTGAGGACTTTCTTGAGGCGATGGACGCTGCCGGCGTGGACCGAGCTATCGTGGTTCCGCTCTCGAAACATGACCGATACCTGGGTGATATCCTCCGGGCCGATCCCGGCAAATTCGTCGGGATCGGCGTCTTCGATGTCGAGGATAACGACCCGATTCCTCAAATCATCCGTCGCGCAGACTCGATCGGGATGCAAGGATTTCGGTTCTACGGTTTCAACGGACAGCCCGGCTCCGACCCGAGCTCACTTGCAGCCTTCCCGGCGCTGGAGGTGATGCAGGAAAGGGGTCTGAAAGTGTGGTTCTACGGGTCACCGGTCCAGGTCGCGTTGCTTGACGGCGTAATGGAGCTCCTTCCCGACCTTAAGGTGGTACTCAACCATCTCGGCTTCTGCCCTGACATGGAGATGGAACTCACAATCGACGAGGACCGCAGACCGCGGTTCACCATCCCCCTACCTCCCGACTCGCTTGAACTCATCGAGAAGGTCGCTGCTAAGCACTCGAACCTGTACATACATGTGGCAGGTCAGTACGCCTTCACCAATACACCGTACCCCTATCCGGACATCCAGGAAGTTGTGAGCCGGGTCTACGCTGCATTTGGCGCCGATCGCATGTTGATGGCATCGGACTGGCCGTGGATCCAGAGCAACCCTGGTTACGAGCAGGTAATCGCGCTCGTTGACCACTATTTGCCGAACCTATCAACTGACGAGCGCGACGCAGTACGAGGTGGGACGGCTATGTCGCTTTTCCACTTCTAGCCGGAAGTTGGGAGGTTCCTAGGTCTGGTTCGGTGTTGCCACACCGCCAACACATGGCGTTCGAGATTCATCGAAAATGAGTCCGGTTGATCGATAGTGGGGTTGTCACGGGGACCCTGTCGACGTGCGTGCACCTTCATAACGGAGTTTCCCGGTGGAGCCGTCCATGCGTGGACTCGACCACGGTGTCGCAGAGTCCCTAAGAAGATCCGCCGGATCCCCAAGACGCAGAGCACCCAATGTTCTCGGCCTCGCGACTTCCGTCGAGCGTCCTGAGTCGTAACTTCGATCTGATCGCCTGCACAACTCGGCCTCCGAGGCGAGGATGCATGGCCTTGGAAGAACAAGCAACGCCGACGCATCAATACCTGTGGTACGACGGGGGGTGCCGGCGAGCCAGGAGAGTCAATACTCGAACGCCGATGAGACCCTGGTCAGGAACGGTAAGCTGCAACACTAGTCGCGGCTCGCAAAAGATTCCGACCCTGTTAACAGGCCAGGGTTCAACGACTCGTTCAGTGGTCAGATCCCCACTCGACAACGGCGTCAGCCATGCGACCCACCCCCTCAAGTAGCTGATCGGTCGCGGTAGCGAGCGAGATGCGAACGAACGTTCCTGAGTTGGGGCCGAACGCGGTCCCTGGAACAACTGCGACTCCCTTGTCGCTCACCAGGCGCCGACAAAAGCCGATATCTGACATCCCGGAACCGCTGATGT
Source organism: Acidobacteriota bacterium (assembly GCA_022562055.1). Taxonomy (NCBI): domain Bacteria; kingdom Pseudomonadati; phylum Acidobacteriota; species Acidobacteriota bacterium. Next base: position 103,210 of record JADFQA010000002.1, read on the forward strand.
CCGCCATCAGGTAAAACGCCCCATTTGGCCGAACATACGGCACCGTCTGCTTGTCAAGGAGGTTCATCACGAGGTCGCGCCGCTCGTGATAGGCAGCCCGCATGTCGTCCACGCAGGCCTGTGAACCCGTGATCGCCGCGATTGCCGCCTTCTGAGCAGGAGCATTGACGCACGAGGTAATGGGTTCCTGTGCCTTAACGATTGATGCAACGACCGTCGGCGGCGCCACGAGGTAACCGACCCGCCAGCCGGTCATCGCATACGTCTTCGACAGGCTGAAGAATGTAATGACCCGACCATCCGTGTCGAGCGGCGCCGCCGACGCAGGAGGGCCGTCGAACCACATCTCGTCGTACACCTCGTCGGAGAGCACCCATAAGTCGTGAGCACGAGCCAACTCCATGAGTTCACGGAGTACCTCCGGCGGCGTAATCGCTCCGGAAGGGTTCGCTGGCGAGTTGAGGATGATCGCCCTAGTACGTTCCGTAATCATTGACTCAATGTCAGCAGCTCGCGGCACCATGCCTTGCTCTGGATGCACAGGAAAGTGCACCGGGGTTATCCCCAAGAGCCGCATCATCAAGCTGTAGTTGGGCCAGCTGGGATCGCCGAGCAGTACTTCGGACCCGGGATCCACCAATGCAGCGAGGGAGCTGTAGATTCCAGCCACCGCACCCGGTGTCACGACAATCTGCTCACGCGCCACATCGATTCCATTCCGCCGCTGGACTTTCTCAGCCAGAACCTCCCGGAGCGGCTCAATTCCGGCATTTGGGGTGTATTTGGTGAACCCGACAGCGGCGGCGGCCGCTGCTGCCTCACAGATATGGTCCGGCGTTGGAAAGTTGGGTTCACCTACCTCAAGATGAATGGCGTCGGGAACGCTCCACGCTAGCTCCATGATTTCTCTGATACCGGATCGGGGAAGTGACTCGATAGCGGCGGACGTTCTCATTACTGCTCACTTTCCTGAACGAACCGTCGCTCAATCTTGGCCATGGCCGAGTACAAAGGGGGAACCACCTGCCCGATGCGCACAGTACCAACGGCGCCGAGCAGCCGATACGCATCCGGCAATGTGAAGCCATAGGCGAGGTTGATCCGGGATGCAAGATCGTCGTAGGCCGCCCTCACCAAGTCCTCGAGGTGGCCGGGTCCGGGCGCCACGCTTCCGAGCTCGGCGGCTGTGTTGATCTGCGGCAAGCCGCTGTAGGCGACCTCCTCAGGACTCCGTCTCCGGACGGTCATTTCGACATCGGCCTGGGACTCTATTGCAGACCTGTGAATCTCGGCATCACCCTGGGCAAGGTGAGCATCGCCGAGGGAGATCAGCGCACCGTCTACGTTGGCTCGGATGACAACCGTCGCCCCGGTTGTCACCTCCGGGAGATCCACATTGCCCATGATTTCCGCGCCCTGGAGGAAGGACTCGATCGGTTCGGCGGCGGGCGCAACCCCGAGGGTCCCGACGAATGGTCGATATGGAATCAACACAGGACCCCGGACAGTCGGAACTTCGACCTGGTCGCCCCTGCGGCGACAGATCACCGTCTCCGCTCTGAAATCAGGATGCAACGTCGGGGTCGTAGTCATGTAACCGAACCCGGAGACAGGTGCGCCATCGACGCCACCTATCTCGATCTCGACGCAGTCGCCAGCGCGCACACCTTCCACGTATATCGGTCCCGTAACCGGATTCACGCCACCAATACGCTCCAACGCCTCCTCAAGCGTCCGGTAAACAACCTCGGGTCCGGTGATTGTGCCGCAATGGGCATCCTCGGTCTCGACGATGAAGGTCTCACCCTGACAGACGATCAGCGCGGGTTCCGCGCCGGGATCGAACACGAAGCTGGTTCGTTCGCGGCCTAGTCGCTTGATCGCTTCACCTCCCGGACGAAGTCCTGCATTGCGCGGCCGAAGATCCCAACGTCACCGGTCGCGATGAACCGAGCCCCGCGCCCCACGTAGTCCTTGGCAAGTTCGACAGTCGGAGTCGGAAGCCCAAAGGCGACGCCGCTTGCCACACACGCTTGAATAACACGCTCGGCATGCTCCACAAGGCGGGGGTGGTACCAGTCGCCAGGAACGCCAAGATCTACAGAGAGATCGGAGAGGCCGAGGAAGACGCAGTCGAGACCCTCGACGGCGGCGATCTCTTCAACGTTTGACACGGCGACCGCCGATTCGACTTGGACCGAGACGAAAACACTGCTGTTGGCTGCGACAACGTACTCATCAAGCGGAATACGGAGGCCATAACCTGATCTGCGGTTGCTCGCCGTCCCCCTAGTCCCGCCCGGTGGGTACTGGGTTGCCGCGACGACAGACCGAGTCACGATTGCTGTCTCGACCTGTGGGATCATCACGCCGTGGGCGCCAGCGTCGAGAGCACGCGTGATGAGATCTCGCGACCAGGTCGATACTCGCAGCAGCGGGACCGTGCCGGCAGATTCGGCCGCAATAACCATCGCGGCCGCCCGCTCCCATGTCACCGGAGCATGTTCCATATCAATGATGACGAAATCGCATCCCGCGTGGGCGCATGCCTCGGCCACCTCGACCGACGACATGCGAACGAAAGAGCCAACGGCGGTTTCCCCGTTCAGAAGCGTGTCCTTTAGAGGATTGCCGTCACGAAGGTCGTTCCACCCCATGTCAGAGAACCTGCTTGGCTTCCGGGAAATGGCACGCGACGTAATGCCCCGGTAACAGCTCGCGCAGCGGGGGCTCCTGCGTCTTGCAGATCTCCTTGTCCTTACCGACCGAGCACCTTGTGTGAAAACGGCACCCCGTCGGTGGATTCAGCGCACTCGGCACATCGCCTTCGAGCAGAATGCGCGAGCGCTGTCTCTCGAGTTTCGGATCGGGCACGGGAACCGCGGAAAGCAACGCGTGGGTGTACGGATGCATCGGCTTCGAGAACAGCGCGTCCGTCGTGGTCGCCTCGACGATCTTGCCCAAGTACATGACTGCTGTCTCGTCACAGATGTGCCGCACCACCGCGAGGTCGTGTGCGATAAAGAGGTAGGTGAGGCCGAGGTTCTGCTGCAATTCCTCCAGAAGATTCAGGATCTGCGCCTGAATGGACACATCGAGGGCAGAAACGGGTTCGTCGAGAATAAGAAAATCCGGACGCAGCACGAGCGCCCTGGCAATTCCGATCCGTTGGCGCTGCCCACCGGAAAACTCGTGGGGGTATCGCTCCGCAGCCTTCGGACTCATGCCGACAAGCTGCAGGAGATCTCCGGTGCGGGTAACTCGATCATCACGGCTCATGTCGGTGTGTACGATGAGAAGCTCGCCGATTGAACTACCCACCGTCATCCTGGGGTCGAGGGACGCATATGGATCTTGGAAGACGATTTGCATGCGGCGCCGCAGAGTGCGGAGCTGCTTCTTGTCGGCGGCGACGATGTCGATCGTTGCGTACCCCCCGTCCTCGAGAGTCTGCCGGAGGAAGATATCACCGGACGTTGGCTCAATCAGCCGGAGTATGCAACGGGCAGTCGTGGACTTGCCGCAACCCGACTCGCCGACGAGACCCATCGTCCTACCGAAAGCAATATCGAACGACACACCGGCGACGGCAGAAACTTCACCCGTGTCGCGGGCGAGGAAACCGCCACCAAAATGAAAGGTCTTGACCAGATCCTTAACGGAGAGAGCGCTCTCCCCGCTCCGCCCACCGATCCCTTCTGGAGCCCTGTCATCATCCACATTCACTCCCACTTCGTCGGCAGACATCGGCGAGACTGATCCTTTGGAGTCCCACAACGGCAAGTGTATATTATACTATAATGGTGTCGTTGGTCGATCATCTCGAACGGCCGTGATCGAAGAGGAACCTCAACGTGGCCAAGGATTGGCGGGGAAAAATTGGTGGGATGGACGAGGAGCGCATGAGTCTCTACCTCTCCGGTAGCACACTGGCACGGGTTGCCATGACCGATGACGGGGGCCGACCCTACGTGATGCCTCTTTGGTACCACTGGGATGGCAACGCTTTCTGGTTCGTAATCCGGGAACGCTCCGCCATTGCTCGTTTCATGAGGGATCGACCGGACGTTAGCATCGTAGTCGACGACATGGGAAGGGTCGACGATCCCGAACGCGGCCGTCACTTCGAGGCGCCCAAGGTGTTTGCGCAGGGAACCGCCGAGATCGTCGAAGAACCTAACATAGGTGGGCAGTGGGTCGCCGTCGCCGAGGAGATGGCAAAGCGGTATCTTGGACCAAATGGCCCCGCGTATATCAAACCGACGATTCAGCAACCTCGCTGGCTGATCAAGGTGACGCCAGACAATGTGAAGACGTGGGAGGGCCTTGGCTGGGCGAAGAAGTATTGGGTCGAGAGCGACACAAGCGTGAGTCACCAGGACGCGCACGCCTCTTAACCCCAGAACGACATAGCAAAGGATCAACCATGGCGAAGGACTTCCGCGGAACGCTCGGCGGATTGGATGCGGAACTACTTGAGACGTTCCTCGGCCACAACGCCCTTGCCCGTCTCGCATGCCTGAAGCCGGACGGTTCGCCGTACGTCGTACCGGTGTGGTACCACTGGGATGGCGAAGCTCTGTGGTTCGTCGGCCGCCAGCGCTCGGCATGGTGCAAATATATCCAGAATGATGGCCGTGTTTCCGTTGTCATAGACTCCGAGCACAGCCCTCCAGACGAATCGGGACAGCGTACCGAGATCCCTAAAGTGATGATGGAGGGGATCGCCGAGATCATCGAGGAACCCAATGTCGGTGGCAAGTGGGTGCAGATCGCCGAGAAGATGTCGTACCGCTACCTTGGCCCCAACGGCCCTGAGTACCTCACCGGCACCATAAACCAGCCTCGGTGGCTCATCAAGATGACCCCGTCGAAGGTGAAGACATGGCAGGGGGTCGGATGGGCCCGCCGCTATTGGGTCGAAGGTCAAGGTGGTGCCACGTACGAGGAGGCCCACGGCGAATAACCCTCTCGATCTCTTCCGACTCGACGGTCGGGTTGCTCTCGTGACGGGCGGTTCGCGGGGGCTTGGCGCTGCCATCGGTGAGGCATTGTCCTGGGCCGGTGCATCCGTGGCGTTGACGAGCCGTTCGGCGTCCGAGGTGTCATCCCGAGCCCGGAAAATCGCGGCGGTCACCCGTGGCCGCGTCGTAGGCATCGAGGCAGACGTCTCGGATGAGTCCGCAGTCGACCATGCCATCGAGAGCACGGTCGAACAGCTGGGCGGACTCGACATCCTTGTCAACAACGCCGGGATCAACGTTCGTGGATCCATCGCCGAGTTGAACCGTGAAGATTTTGATCGGTCGCTGGCAGTTAACGTCACGGGTCCCTGGATGATGTGTCGCGCTGCCGCACCTCATTTGAGATCGTCGAGCCATGCCCGAGTCATCAACATCTCATCAACGTTCGGCCTGGTCGCAGCGGCGAATAGGACCGCCTACACAACGTCAAAGGGTGCCACCATCCAGCTCACGCGGGCGCTAGCACTGGAGTGGGCAGACGACGGGATTATGGTCAACGCGATTGCTCCCGGCCCATTCCTCACCGAGATGAACATCCCATTCCAGAACACCGAACACGCCATCTCTATCATCTCCGAGGAAGTCGCCCTCAAACGCTGGGGGAAACTGCACGAGGTCCAGGGTGCGGCACTCTTGCTTGCGTCCGATGCTTCGAGCTACATGACGGGATCAGTCTTGGTCGTCGACGGCGGTTGGACAGCCCACTGAGTACTTGTGGCCTGCCGCTTCAGCCAGGCCAGAGTGAAAGTATTCCAGTCTTCCGTCATCTCGATGAATGCGATATGGCTCGACGCCGATCCTGTGAACACCTGTATCGTCGAACCCGGGATACGACGCTGGACCTCCAGGCCATAGCGGGTCGGCACCTGCCAGTCGAGTTCACCGGACGTGATAAGCGTCGGCACACAGATCTGATGGAGGCGGTCCAGGGCATCGTGGGTCTGATCGGCGTGGAAGTGTCCCATCATCCCGTGCTTCGACGGCGGGTGCGGATTCTCCAGGATAAAGGCGCGTTCGAATGCCTCCGCTTCCTCCGATTGCTCGTTGATGAACTGCGGACTTGCTAACCACAACAGCGCCGTGCGTATGTACGCGGCGAAGTCGCCGAGCGACACCGGAAGTGCGTTGGTGTCGATCATGCGATTGAACCACTCATCGGAGCGGCCCCATGTACCGTGGAGCTGCAGAGTTGCCACCTTGTCGGGGTAGTTGATAGCCAGCTCCTGTGCCGTCGCACTGCCCAGCGATAGCCCAGAGACGTGGGCTCTTGCGATGCCAAGATAGTCAAGCAGTGCAGCCGCGTCGTCCGCGAGAATCCGCATCGAGTAATCCTCGACCGCTTCGGGATGCGTCGACCGCCCGGTTCCGCGAGCATCGTAGGTGACCACCATGAAGTCGCCTTTGTACGCCTCCACTTGTGCCTCCCAAGTGGAATGGTCGGCGCCCGTGCCCATAATCAAGAGCAACGGATCTCCGGTCCCCGCGACTTGGTAATACATGTCGATGCCCGTAGGCAGGATCGTGATCGGCATCAGTAGGGTCCTTCCCGGAACCTCGGCGCAATCGTCTCGGTCGATGCCACAATCATAACGCTTCCCAACAGCGCTGACGGTGTCAATATCGAGCCGGAGATGAGGATCGCAAAGACCCAGGGCCAAGACGCAGCCCTGAGAGCTGTGACACCCTAGTCGCCGCGAACGGTGGTCCTGGAATACAAGACATTGCAAAGGTTATTGGACAGAGCGCGACAACGCGGGTCGACGGAGGATACTGCGGAGACCGGATGTCGACACGGGATTCGACCTTCACGGGGCCGTCGCTCCAGTACTGATCATGATCTTGACATCTCGACGGGCTCCGCTCGCCAAGGCCTCGAATGTGGTACCGATATCCTCGAACGGTTCCTGACTCCCGATGAGCACCCCCAGGTCGAGCCGCCCTGCTGCGATGTGACTGACGGCGTCGCGAAACACCTCGTGCGTGTAGCAGAAGGAACCGACGATCTGGCGCTCCGAAACGACGATGTCGAAGAGCGGTACGGTAACTTCGGGCGTTCCGAGACCCACGAAGCAGACGGTGGCGCCCTTACCTACAGCCCTGATGGCTGCCGCCGCCGTCGCCGAGATACCTACCGCGTCTATGGCGATGTCGAAGTGACTTAGGTTCTCCACGTCCTCCGGAGCGACGGTGCGGAAACCAGCGGCGGTTGCCACCTCCCGACGCTCTGCCATCGCATCGGACACGACGACCTCTGTGGCGCCGTCGAGGCGCGCCGCTTGCGCGACACACTGACCGATCATACCTCCACCGATCACCAGTACAGAGGCGCCGGCCGCGACTCCCGCGCGGCGGGACGTCTGGAGCGCGACTGCCATGGGTTCGATACCTGCGCCCCACTCGGTTGACATCTCGCCGAGCCGTACGGCTCGGACCGCTTGAACTACGATGGCGTCGGCGAACGCGCCCTGGATTTCCGGTGTGACCCCGATCACCCGTAACCGGGCGCACTGGTTCTCGACATCATGACCGCAACTCCCATCACAGGGGAGGGCAGGATTGAACGTCACCGCATCGCCCACTGCCAGACCCGATACCGCAGAACCCATGGCTTCGATCCAGCCGCTGGCCTCGTGACCCATAACCATTCCAGGGACTCGTCTGCCGGACTCTCCCGTGTAGCCATGGAGGTCGGATCCACAGATGCCGATGTGTGCGATACGAATCCGAACGTCGTCAGGACCCGGCTCTGGCCTGGACCGGGTCTCAATGTGCGAGGCGTGCGGACCGTCATAGACCCAAACTCGCATTGTATCGTTCATCTGACCCCCTCGACGCAGACCGGGCGGTTCAGAACGCATCGGTTGGCGGCTTGTTCGTGGGTAGATTCAACGCGCAGGACTATAGCTTCGTCGCACACGCGACCGACGAGTGGGCGGTCGATCGCGGTCGCGATCACCACAGCGCACCCATTTCGATCGCCTTCACGCCGCTTTGCCTCTCGTTTGTTGTCTGCAGATAGTCATGACCGGGTGTGTAGGAAGCGGCCGGGTCGAGCACCCGTGTCCTGTTCATCAAGGATCACCGCAACGCCGTTGACGACGACATGGCGAACATGCGAAGGCGCCGCTAGCGGCTCAGCATAGGTTGCGTTGTCCATGATCAGGTCGGGGTCGAAAACCACAGCATCACCGGCGGACCCGGGTCGCAAATATCCGCGGCCTCTGAGCCCGAACCGGCCTGCCGCAAGCGATGTCATCTTGCGAATTGCCTCCCCTAAACTCAAGAGCCCGTCATCTCGGACATACCGACCGAGGACCCGTGCAAATGACCCGGCCCACCGAGGATGAGGTTTACCGGGAATTGGAATGCCGTCGGAACCGATCATCGCGTGGGGCCACACCAGACACGTTTCCATGTCATCGGAGGCTGCCATCTCGACGATGACCGTGACCGCTCCCCCGTCGTCGATGAGAAGATCGCAGACGGTGTCAATCTCGTCGAGTCCTCCATGGGCGGCGACAGCGGCCACTGTCGAACCTTCGACCTCCGGACGGGTGGACGAAGAGGCGATGGTGACATCCGCCCACGAACCGCCTGCAAGAAAGTTCTGCCAGGATGCCGGCGGATCAGCGAACTCCGAGCGGATCCTTTCGCGGACTGCTGGCTGGCGGATCCGATCGATCGTCCGTACGATTCCACCCTCGGTCGCCCAAGGAGGAAGCAATGCCGCAAGCACCGTGCTCCCCGCGGTGTAGGGATAGATGTCAGCTGTAACATCAAAACCTGCGCTACGGGCCTCTTCGAGAAGGGCTATCAGCTCCGGGAGTTTCCCGTGGTTCCTCCGACCTCCGGCCTTGAGATGCGATATATGTACCGCCGCGCCCGCGGTGGCACCGATGGCGAGCGCCTCCTCCACCGCAGCGACAACTTCGTCCATCTCGTTTCTGATATGCGAGACGTAGGGACGCCCGTAGCGGGCAGCGACCGCTGCCAGCGCGACGATTTCGTCCGTCGAGGCATACGACCCCGGGGGGTACAGCAAGCCGGTCGAAAGGCCTGCACACCCGCCCTCAAACGCAGTATCTGTAAGGGCGACCATCTGGCTTACCTCTTCAGCAGTCGCAGGGCGATGGTCGAACCCGACGACGGCAGCTCGTAGGGTGCCTTGTCCCACCAGCGATACAAGGTTTGCCGCCATCGGCATATTTCTCAACGCACTCGCATAGTCTGCGAACGAGACGGCGGTGCGCATTCCTGCCCCGAAGAGCGGTTCAAGGTGGCGGGCCACAGCCATACCCGCCTCGCCAGCCGGCGCCGGGAAGAGACTGAATCCACAATTACCGACGACCTCTGTGGTGACACCCTGGCGCACGCTCCCAAGACGGAGATCGTCGTGCTCGCTGCCCAGAAACGGCAAAACGTCCGAATGCGTATGTGTATCAATGAACCCGGGAGCCACGATGAGTCCTGAGGCGTCAAGCACATCACCGGTCGCCCTCACCCCCGTCGGCCCGACCGACACAACAACACCGTCGACAATGTGAACGTCGGCTTCAACAATCTCTGCAGCGGAACCATCAGCCACGAGACCGCCCCGGATAACAAGGCTGAAGGTCATGGCGCTCGCGACTGCAGATCGCGAAGCACTGGTCGGCCCGACATCCGCCGCTTCCACCCTTCAGAATAGGGAATCGCTGAGTTCAGATGATAATATACAATTACCTGGCGACCAAGAAGACCAAGAAGGTGAGGAACAGATGCGGATCACCCGATTCGAACGTTCCGGCACGATCGAATGGGGCTTCGTCGACGGCTCGACGGTGTTCCCAGCACGAGCCGGGTCCGGCTCAATCCTCGATGCGCTGAGTCGGCCACCCGCGAACCTCGCGGACCTCCGTGACAGAGCCCGCTACCCCATCGGACTCGAAGACGTGAGGCTACTCGCACCCATTCCAAATCCGCCACAGTTCATCGGAGTGGGTCTCAACTACAAGGACCACGCTGCGGAATCAGGTCTCACCCTTCCAGAATCGCCCGTGACGTTTGGGTTCCTCCCGAGCGCCGTAACCAATCCCGGTGACCCAATCGAAATACCAACCTTCACCGATGAGGTCGACTGGGAGGTCGAACTCGGTATCGTCATCGGGACCGGCGGGCGTGACATCCCCCGAAGCGAGGCTATTGATCGGGTCGCTGGATACGTTCTCATCAACGACGTTTCCGCGCGAGACATCCAGATGGCGGACGGCCAGTGGAGTCGAGCGAAGTCCTTCGACACGTTCAAACCTATGGGTCCATGGATAACGACTACGGACGAGCTCGGCGCAGCGGACAATCTCGCGATCAAGCTTTGGGTGAACGGCGAGTTAAAACAGTCCTCGGTGACGAATCAGCTCATTTTCGATGTCGCCTACCTGGTGAGCTTTCTGAGCCGATCGATCACGCTGCAGACAGGTGCAGTAATCAGTACGGGAACGCCCGCTGGCGTCGGGTTCGCCCGTGATCCTCAGGAGTACCTACGGCCCGGAGACTCCGTGAGAATGGAAATCGAGGGAATCGGGCACATGACCAACCCGGTAATCGCAGCGGCTTCATAGCCGTCGCACAATAACCCTACAATCCCACTTCCTCAGCCGGACGGCGTCGCGTCGACGCGTCGTAGGAAGGGAACAATGGCGGCGATACACTCGTCCGGGTGCTCCATCAGGTTGCCGTGAGCGCTTCTCGCGAGTTCCACATACTCCTTGAACGGGACGCCGGTCAACCCCTCGAAGATGAACCGTGCTCCCGCCCCTTTCGGCCCCTGTACTGGGGGTGTGAGCATGTCCACGCCGCCCGCGATGATCAACGTGGGCGCGCGAACATCAGCCAAATCGCCGGTCACGTCCACGGTGATCAACGCATCGCATGCATCGCAGAAAACTTTTGGCGACACAAAGCGCCCGGCGAGATCGGCGATGGCGTCGATCAGAGTCTCTCCCCCATCCGGGCCGTCGAAAAAGTCCCGACTGACGGCCTTCGAGGCGAGCTCGCAAGCGAGTTCTCGGCTGTCCGTGCCATAAGCCCGGGCGAGGCTCTTCCACACTTCGTACTGGGCGACCGCCATAGAGTCCGACTTAGCAGCGCATCCGCTTAGGACCAGACCGCGTACCCGCTGTGGGTATCGTGCAGCAAAGTAGAGAGCAAGGGTGCTCCCCATCGAACCGCCGTGCAGATGCGTAGCCTCGACATCGAGGGCATCGAGTAGTCCTACCATGTCGTCCGCCCAGACCTCGAAGGTGTAACGCTGGTCCGGCTTGTCACTCGAGCCGTACCCTCGCGGGTCATAGTCAAGTACGCGATAGTGCTTTGCCATTGCGGGGGTAACGGACCCGTATCCCTCGTGACCCGATACGGCGCCGGGCACCTGAAACAGCCACGGGCCCTCACCGTTGATTTCGTAGTAAAGGCTCACGCCGTTGACCTGGGCGGTGGCCATGAGTTCCCTCCTCAGCGGGTACCGGTGCCGGAACCTACGATATCAACTCGAAAGCACGATATCGAATACGTCGAGGAGTCACGCGGCCGGAGCACACGGATGCGCACCGAGAGAGGCCGCCAAAAAGCTACTCTCGAAAACGATCTCCCGATGTCATGAAACGGGAGGACATGGCGTTCGAGGCGTCATACCGCGTGACACCTGCCTGGCGCCAGGCTCGAAAGCTTCGAAGGCGGCGGTCGCCACATAGGGCAGGATGATGAGTCGATCAGGGTTTTCTTCGATTTTCCCGAGTCGCGAAGAAGCCACCGCGGTGTTGGCGGATTACTTCTCGGCGGTCCGCAGGACCGTGCCGATACTGTACGCTTCTTCGACCAATCGAGCGGTGGACTCCAAATGCGTCTGTAATGACCTAGCGGCGCCCTCGTTGTCTCCCTTCTCGAGTGCGCGAAGCACCCGCAGGTGCTCAGCATCGGCCCCATCGTGCCGGAAGGGTATCGAGAGCCGCTGGTACCGCTCCGTGTGGTTCCACAGGATGTCGATCAAATAGGACAGCCACGGCGAAGTCGTTTGCGCGTAGAGTCCGAAATGGAATTGGCGATGAAGTCGCAGCATCGTGTCGAAATCAGCCGCTTCGTGCGCGGCCTTCATCGCCGCAAGCGTCTGTCTGAGTTCAGCGGCAGCGTCCCCGCTCAACGGCCGAGCAGAGCGCAGTGCGGCAGTCTCGAGCAGAATCCTCGTTGCGTAAAGATCCCTCATGTCTTCGACCGATAGGTCCGCGACCCTCGACCCTTTGTTCGCAACGGAAACAACGAGTCGCTCAGCCTCGAGGATCCGCAGCGCCTCACGGACCGGGATCAGGCTGACACCAGCCTCGCCTGCAAGCTTTTGAAGGCGAAGACGCGCTCCAGGCTCGTACTCCCCGCTGAGGATTCGTTCTCTCGTGATTGTGACCACACGGTCGACGAGACTGACGTCGGACCCGTCCGTTCTATCCGTTGTCATTCGCTCGTTACCCCTCGTACTCATCCTATGGCTGTGTCGACGGCGAAACTCTCGTCGCCGGTGTCTCGCTACGCCGCATAGGCTCGCAATGAGCGCCAGCCGGCAGGGATACTAGCGCTCACCCGCTGAACCAATCCGCGATCCCGCATTGTACACGCTTCGAACTCAAACGATGCTCTTTGGGATGGCGAGCTTATCGATCTCAGCCTGCGCCATCCGCGGATGCATGCTTCCTCCGCTGACAGTGATGGCGCCGTGACCCGGGAAGAAGGCTTCGAACTCCAGTACAGCGAGCCGACCGATCGACGCGTGCGACGCCTGGAGGTCACAGTCAGGCACCGCTTGCAGGAGGATGCGTCCCGCCCAGAACACCGCATCGCCCGCGAAGAGGGCATCGTGACCGACACCGGAGAGGAGATAGGAGCCGTGGCCGGCACAGTGACCAGGGGTAGCGATGAATTGAATGCGAGCGTCACCAACCCGCAGCTCGTCGCCGTCGACCAACTGTTCGTCGACCGGCGTCGGTATCATGGTGGCGTCTCGCGGAAACACTCCGGCGTCTCGAGCAGCGGCGAGTCCGCTGGCATCCTCGTCGCCCGCCTCGATGACCGCAGCAGCATCAACAGAGATCGCGATCCGAGCGTCAAAGCGCTCCCGGGCGAGATGCACCCCGCCCGCGTGGTCAGCGTGGTAGTGCGTAACAAAGACGGTGGAGATATCCCTCGGATCGAAACCGGCAGCGGCGATATTCGCCTCAAGTTCCGCAAAAGAGCCGGAGAGTCCGAGGCCACAGTCGATAAGCGCGATCTCCGAGCCGCCATCCACAAGATACACATGCGAATCAGGCGCAGAAGTCAACCCGAACCCAGAGAACGGTCCTCCTCCAACAAGATGCACGGTGTCTGTAAGTCTCATGGCATCTTCGCTCCTAGTGTCGTTCCTCAGTCACATTACCGATCGTCTCCGAACCAATCCACTCACCACTGTGACGGGCTAGTGCGTTCGAACTTTTGATCGTCACGACAGGCAGTGCGGCAGCCGTGTTCGCGTTTGCAGCACGCGCGATCTTTGAACGATTCTCGTGAGCGGGCACTTGGCGCTATACGCCAGGAGAACCGAACACACGCCCCGCGGCCTGGCTCATAGCGACATGAAGACCGTCGGATAATCTATCGTCTCGTCGACGCCATTCAGCAAGTCGTAAACACATCACCGCTGCTGCACTGGCAGGAGATCCAACCAGGCACCGAGCCGGCCGTTCTGGACGCTTCCGGCGATTCCGCCTGCCCGGCAGCGTAGCCTGGCGGCGTATCGGCGATCGACCGTCTGGGCATTCCTACCACCACATACATGTCCGCGGCTGCCGACTGCCATGGATGGGTCGGTCCGGGCAGCGCTTATGTAGCGGACAGAAGGTTCAGCAGGGGGCGCAGTTTGAGACGAGTCTCGAGAAGTTCGGCCTCAGCGTTTGAGCCGGCAACAATACCGGTCCCCGCATATACATGAGCCTCGTTGCCCCGAACCAGGGCGCACCGTAAACCCAGAGCGACACTTCCGTCGCCGCTCGTGTCGACCCAGCCGATTCCACCCGAATACCAGCCGCGGTCGAGTTGTTCGATTTTGTCGATCAGGACCTGCGCCTGCTGGCGCGGTGAACCACCGACGGCCGGTGTCGGGTAGATCGATGCGATGACGTCGTGAAGCGACACCCCGCTGCGCAACGTCCCGGTAATTCTCGTCGAGAGGTGTTGCACAGCAGCGGTTCTGAGCAGCGAAGGCTCCGTGGGAATCGTTAGGTTCTCGGTCAGCCCGTCGAGACGTTCAGCGACGTCATCCACGACGAAGGCGTGCTCGGATCGGTTCTTCGATGATGCCATCAGTTCGTCGCCGATCGCTTGGTCGGACTGGTCACTCGATCCGCGCCGAGCAGAACCTGCGAGAGGGTTCGATACAACCTGCCTGCCGTCCTTTGCTAACAGCAACTCCGGCGTGGCACCAAGGAACACGGCATCACCAACCTGCCAGCCGAAAACATAACAACCGACATGTACCGCACCGAGATGATGCACAAGGTCGAACGGAGGGATGGGCGCCTCGGACTTCACGACAACCGACCTGCTAAGCACCACTTTGTGGACGACTCCTGCGCGGATCGCATCGACCGCGTCTTCAACCTCTTGCTGCCACGCCAGCGTCGACGGATGTGCTTCAACCGTGTGATCACCGGGCTGCGGCGGCCGCGGACGTTCAGGTTCGACCAAACTCGCCAGGGTCGAGAGCGCAAGTTCTGATGTTTGACCGGCGGCTACCGAAACGCGCAACACCCGTTCGCCCTCTACGGATTCCACTATCGACAGCAACGGCACACATGCTTCGGCAGCCAGAAAGGAGTCCCACTGACTCTCACGCGGGCCGTCGTCGGAGAACGAAAATCCCATCGCTGCCCGAACCCCCGAGGGCAGCCCGGCGGATCCCAATGTTGCACCGAGGAGCGAGAAGCGTTCGGTGCCACTTGCGGCGCCGTGCCAGACACTCCCCAGCCCCCCAAACGTCGTCCCGGCCGGCTCGGAGTAGAAGAACGCTCGCTGGAATAGATGGGCACCGGACCGTACGAGCGTGAGGGGATGCAGCGAGGTCGGCACAACGGCCGTCCGAATTGTTGATGGGTCGCCTGAGAGACCCTCCCTGAGGACGCGTATGTCGTGCGATGAAATCATTGCGGCGCGCCATGATAATGAGCGCCAACCACGACAAAGTGGCGCGACGCAGCAACCCTGTCAATAGCGCACATTGGCCAGTCTGAGCACACCCTGATGTGCTATAAACCCGCGGTGTCGCCAAGTTGGCGAATGACAACATCGGCCATGACGCCAGGATCCTCCATTGGGACGAGATGGCCGAGTCCCATGAGGATCTCGCTTGTTGCGTTCAGCCTCTGTCTTTGGATCTCGATGAAATCGGCAGAGTGCGAGTCAGACAACTCGCCTGCCACAACGTGCGTCTGCGCAGTAACCTCACCCATGCGATCCCAACCGCCATGAAGGGTCGCAGATGAGTAAAACTCGGCCTCGTGGCGGGAGTCGCACGCAAGCCGTACAGATCCGTCGGGATGGTCAACGAATCCTGCCTTCATGTACTCCTCAAAAACACGTTCGTCCCATCCGGCAAACGTGCCTCGGCCGTGGAAGTTGGCGTACACGGCGGCAGGGGAATCGAATCTTGTCTTGCGACGACGGGTGCCTCGCACCAACGGATGATCGTCGATCGACACGTACGGCGGCGGGAAGACGATAGGTTCGACAAGAACCAGACGGTGGGTTAGGCGGGGGTCAATCAAAGCCCCGAGCATCGCCGCACCTGCACCGGAACTGTGGCCGACGACCATGTCGAACGGCTCACCGTCGGCTAGTTGCACGATGTCCTTCCCGTTCTGCCACCAGTCGACGGCCACGTCCCAGTTTCGAGTTGAAGCACCGTGACCCATCTGGTCAAGAGCGGTCGCAGAAAACTCCAGACCACGTTCGGCGAGTTCGTCCACCGTTGGCCGCCACACCTCCTTGCAAAACCCGGTGGCGTGGACGAACAGCAGCCTGAGGGTGTGACGGGGAGTTTCCCATCGCAGCCAAGCAATGGTGTGACCGACCGAGACCTCAAACGACCCGTTCGTTTGGGTCAAATCAGACACTACGCAGCGGCCACGACAGCTCTGAGACAACCTTGAGGACCCCGTCAAGTCGGCGGGCCATCTCAGCCAGCATCCTGGCCTCGGCCTCTGTCACCATGGCGCCGCGCAGGTAGACGACACCCTCTCTCACAGTGACATCGAGTTTGCTCGGCTCGAGTCCGAGTACGCGGCGAACAATGTCCTCGCGGATCTCATCCTCGATAACTTCATCGGGCCGGGTGAATGCATTGACGACGTCCATCCGCGAGATTATGCCGACCAAGCGATCCGAGTCGTCCACGACAGGCAGCCGCTTGACCTCGCGCACGACCATGACCTTCGCAGCTTCGACAAGGGGGGTGTTTGGCCCGATCGTTTCCACCGCCCGCGTCATGATGTCGCCGACAGACTCCACGGCAGCCGGGTTATCCGACTCGAATCGACTTAGTTCGAGGCGAAGAAAATCAGCCTCGGTGATGATGCCAACCAACAAGCCGTCATCGTCGGTTACCGGAAGACCACTGACTTGCGAACGGAACATCTCTCGCGCGGCGTCACGCAACGACGTATCCGGGGTCACTGTGGAGACACCGGTGGTCATAAGATCGACAACGTTCATGCGTGTACCTTAGATCTCTGAGGGAACGTCGCGCCGGTTTGGTACCCACCGGTCTCCTATTGGGCACACCCGAATCCGGGCATCAACTACGGAGATGCCCTCGCCGGGGCGTCGCACTTTGACCGGATTCAGATCCATCTCGACAACTTCAGGGAGGTCCTGCACAAGAGCTGATATCCGCAGGATGGCATCTTCCACAGCAGGAATGTCGCCGGCGTCTCCGCCTCGATACCCACGGAGAAGACGTGCCGCCTTCACTTCTGACACCATGTTGTGCGCATCGACGTCGGTGACAGGATGAATACGAAACGACACGTCACCGATCAACTCGACAAACACGCCACCGAGGCCAAACACGATCAGGGGGCCGAAATTCGGGTCCTCGGTCATTCCGATGAGGACCTCGTGTCCCCCAGCAAGGAACTCCTGTACGAGAACTCCCTCAGCGTCGTCGGCGACGGACATCACTTGATCAAACGCACTCCGCACAGCTTGCGCATCGTTGAGATCAAGAACGATCCCGCCGATGTCGGACTTGTGCAACGCTGAAGGAGCAACCACCTTCAGCACAACCGGGCGGCCCAGCTTCGACCACTCAACAACAGCCTGCTCAGCGGTGGTCACCACTTTCGAGAACGGAAGCGAAAGCCCATACGCGCTGAGAACTCCCTCGACCTCATCCGGATCGAGCCACAGCCCTTCGTCTTCGGAAGCGCCAGCCGTTGCCCTCGATACCGCCGCGTCGACTATCGCCCGGGCACTTAAGGGGTCGACATCCTCAAATTGGACCACGGCCCCCGGGTCCGCTTCGCGCCATTGTGCATATCCGAGCGCTTTCGCCAACGCACGGGCGGCTTGCTCGGGAAACGGATAAGTGGGAAGTCTGTTGCGACCGGTGGACAGTTCGTCGGGGGCGCCACCCGACGACATGTAGACCGCCAGCAACGTTTTGTCGCCGTCGTATTTGTCACCCGTGTCGCGAATTGCTTGGGCTGTCTCTATCGCTCCGTCGGCTGACGTCGGGATGAGAATGACAAGCACAGCGTCGATCTCATCCGACTCAAGGAGGAGCGAAAAACACGCTGCGTACTGCTCGGGGCCCGCAGATGCGATCATGTCGACCGGGTTAATTACCGAAGCGTCTGGCGAAAGAACCTTTTGCAGCCCCGCTCGTAGCCCCGCCGAAAACTCGACTACTTCGAGTCCTTGAGCTTCCAATGCGTCTACGGCGAGGATCGCGGGGCCGCCGGCGTTCGTGAGTACTGCAACTCGGGGACCCTTGGGAAGAGGTTGATTCGCCAGCAACGACGTCACGTCGAACATCGATTCCAGGGTATCAAGGCGAATAACACCCGATTGATGGAAAAGCGCATCGACAGCGGCGTCGGCACTTGCGAGCGAACCGGTATGGCTGCTTGCAGCTCGAGCCCCAGCCGCGCTGCGCCCAGATTTCACAACCACGATCGGCTTTTTCCTCCCGATGCGCTTCGCGATGCGGCCGAAGCGACGCGGGTTCCCAAACGACTCGAGATACAACAATATGACGTCGGTCGCCGGGTCATCTTCCCAGAACAGCAGCAGGTCGTTGCCGGAGACATCGACCTTGTTACCGACGGACACGAAGCTGGAGATCCCGATATTGAGACGTTTGGCGTAATCGAGGATCGCAATCCCCAGCGCACCACTTTGCGAGGACATGGCGACGTTACCGCGTGGCGGGGCAACCGGTCCGAACTGGCCGTCCATTGAGACAACGGGGTCCGTGTTCAACAGCCCCATGCAATTCGGACCGACCATACGCATACCGCTCGAACGCACGACCGCTAGGAGCGCTCGCTCCCGTGCGCGTCCCTCAGAACCTGTCTCACCAAACCCGGCCGAGATCACCACAATGCCTCTGACGCCTTTTTCGGCGCACTCTTTCACTACGGCGAGAACATGCTCGGCTGGTACTGAGATGAAGGCGAGATCGATGGGATCGGGAACGTCGAGCACCGACGGGTACGCCTTCACGCTTTGCACAACCGACGCACTCGGATTGACCGGGAAAACGGGGCCGGTGAACTCTCCTCTGAGGAGGTTCCTAAACAAGCGCCCGCCGATCGACATCGCGTTGCGGCCGGCGCCGATCACCGCAACCGAATGCGGATAGAAGATCGGCATCATCGAGGCAGTAATGGCGCGACGTTCCCGTTGAATTTCGATCGCCAGACGCTCCTCGGATTCCTCCGTAGGAAACTTCACGACGTACATGCCATCCTCAAAGGAGCGTTCCATTGCAAATCCCGCATTGCGAAACACGCGCATCATCGCATGGTTTTCTGCGAGGACGAAGGCGTTGAACCGGTCGATGTCTTGGGTACGGGCGTACCGAGTCAGATGTTCAATCAGAAGCGACGCAACCCCGCGCTGACGATGGCCCTCGGCGACCGCGAAAGCGACCTCAGCCTCGTTCCCTTCCCCTTGCCGATCGTACCGGCCGACACCAATGAGCTCACCGGAAGCTATCGCGACGAAGGCCATGCGAGCTGCGTAATCGAGAACAGTGAATTGCTCAATCTCGTCGTCAGTGAGGCTGTTCTTGACGCGAAAGAATCGGAAATAGGCGCTCTGCGACGACATGCCCTGAACCAGGTCCTGAAGACCCTCTCCGTCCGAGGCCAGGATCGGTCGAACTCGAACGGTCTTGCCATCCTTGAGGACAGCGTCAAACTGCCACGCGACGGGGTACCCGTCAGGAGCGTCGCTGACGACAACGTCTGCGTTCATGCGGTGATACCTTCTGCTGGAACCGGCGGTACCGCCGCATTGTCCCACAGAGATCGTTTCGGGAGTGATCGCGTTGCACCGATGACACCGCATGGACTCAATGCAAGATCTCACGGCGCTGCTCCGCTCACGCCATCCGCTGTTGAGCGTCCAAACCTTTGAAGAATCAAGGTTCTTACGACTCCTCACCCGAGTCGCAAACAACCTGTCGCTGCCAGTCTGGACGTGGTCGGCCACGAGAGGTTTGGCCAGGGCCGGTCATGACGGACAGTACGGTACGCAAAAGCCGATCGTCGCCCTTGAATTCACCGCCGAGATCAAAACGCCGGCAGTGTTCGTGTTTGCGGACCTGCACCCGTTCTTCACGGATCCTACGGTCGTGAGAGGGTTGAAGGAAGCCACCGCACAAGCAGCGGAAGGGCAGACGTACATCGTCACCGGACCCGACTTCAAGATGCCAGACGAACTTCGGGAACAGGCCAGGCAGTGGCGACTGCAACGTCCAAGCGAATCGGAAATCGCCGACCTTGTCGATACGTTGCTGCGTGAATTTACCCGCAGGGGTCTGGCGGTCGATCTCGACTTGGACGACCGGGAGCAGACGGTGTCGGCCTTGAAGGGACTCAACCTGACCGAGGCTGGCCGCCTACTGCAGAAAACGTGGCTCGACGAGACAGTGATCGACGAGACCGATATTCCGAAACTTCGAGTGGCCAAGGCCGCGCTACTCGCCGACGACGGCGTGCTTGAACTGATCGAGCAAAATCTCGGGAACCTCGACCAAGTCGGCGGCCTTGAAGGCCTCAAGCGTTGGTTGTCCTTACGCGAGCGCGCGCTAGCCCAGGACCTCGCTGAACAGCTTGGAATCGGTACGCCGAGAGGGATCCTCGTGACGGAAATTCCCGGATGTGGGAAATCCCTGATCGCAAAAACGCTAGCCGCCACGTGGCAAAGACCGCTTGTGCTCCTCGATCCGGCACGGCTTTACTCAAAGTACATTGGGGAAACCGAGAAACGGCTCATCAATTCTCTAACCTCCATCGAGACCATGGCCCCGGTTGTGTTATGGATTGACGAAATCGAAAAAGGTTTCGCCACTTCGGGCGACGGCGACGGAGGTGTGAGTCGACGAATCCTCGGAACGCTGCTTCGTCGGATGCAAGACCACAACGCCGACGTCTTCATCGTTGCGACCGCAAACGATGTCACCTCGCTACCGCCCGAGTTTCTACGCCGCGGGCGTTTCGACGAGATCTTCTTCGTCGATCTGCCAGACGAGGACGCAAGACGTGCGATCTTTGAACTTCATTTGGAACGCCGCAAGCTCGACATTGCTGACTTCGCAATCGAAGATCTCGTGGCAGCCGCGAAAGAGTTCTCCGGTGCTGAAATCGAGGCGGCAATTGTCGGTGCGCTGTACCGATCGCTCGACGACGCCGCACCGCTGAGTACGTCGCACATCCTGCAAGAGATCGCCGCAACGGTACCTCTTTCTCAATCTCGACCGGAAGATATCGATCGCCTCCGGGCATGCGCGCGTGACCGAGCCGTCCCGGCGGCGGGAACTCGCGAAGCTGCTCGGTAGAGCTAGATCGTCACGTCGACCCGGCAACGATCGGGAACGACACCTCGACTCGGGCCCCACCTGACGCGCCGCGCCGCACCAGCACAGTGCCCGCCCCCCTTTCGGCAGTGCGTCTCACAATGTCGAGACCGAGGCCGGTGCCACCAGCGCCAGACACACCACGCTCCATGACCTCTTCCTGGACGTACCCAGATCCCTCGTCTTCGACGACCAGCACCGCGTCGCCACGCGGAGTCCGGTGAGACATCAGCGTGTATCCACTGCCCGACGGCGTGTGAGAAAAGACGTTCTCGAGCAAGGTGTCGATGATGACACCTAGATCATCGGACGACAGACCGATGACGAGGTCCCCACCAGACGTCACAATCGTTGTCGGCCGTCCCTGCTCGTCGGCGAGCACCTTCCAAAACGGGCCGCGATGACGCACTACATCGGACATATCGCAGCGATGGCCTTGCTCGTCCGTATCGGGACGACGGACCTGTTCGATGAGCGAGTCCACCGCGGTTTCAACTGCCTCGATGTCCTTGAAGATCGCGCTCGCCTCCTCCTTGTCTGACAACGTCCCCGCCTGAAGACGGAGCGCCGTCAGTGGCGTGCGCAGCATGTGCGACAAGTCTGCAAGTGACTCACGTTCCGCATAGAGGAGATCTCCAAGCTGGCGTGCCAGAGCGTTGAACGCCACTCCAACCTCGGCGATCTCCGCGGGACCATCTGGTTCGACCCGGGTGTCGAGATTACCAGCGCCTAGTTGACGCGCAGCCTCGGACAGGGCAGTCACCGGACGCACCACCGATCTTCCGAAACGGTCCGCAGCCCAGACAGCGACTAGCAGCAAGAAGACGCCGAGACCGCCGAGCATGAACCAGGCAACCACGACGCCGCGAGTGAGTTCTTCCGTCGACACAAACGACCGAACAACAACAGCCGCGGTACTGCTCGCTGGAAAGTCGGCGACCAACACTGGAACGAGAACTTCCACCCCTTCTGGAATACGGGCCGTGAACGCACTACCTGACCGGGCCCGATCCAAGTTCACTCCCGAAGTGGAACCCTCGCCAACGATTTCGTCCGAGGGCAAAATGACCGAAAGCCCTGGCGGCGATCCAAAGCTCTCAAGCACCGCAGTGACCAATGTCAGGTCGTCAGGTGCCGCTTCTGGCTCGGATGCGAGCACAGCTACGGTCGCAGCAATGGATTTTGCCTCGCGTTCGGCGCGTGAGATGGCACGGTCCTGTGCCTGGTTTCGAACCAACACCGCAAGCGGGATAAGGAATGAGACGACAACGAGTGCCACAACGGCGAGCGACACAAGGGCGAGTCTGCGTCTCACTCTCCGGGATCGACCAGCTTCACTCCGACCCCGAACACGGTCTGGAGATACTTCGACTCAGCGCCGGACTCGCCGAGTTTCTTACGAAGCCATGAGATGTGGACGTCAACAGTCTTCTCCGACCCGCCGTACGGTTGACGCCACACTTCAGCGAGGATCTCACGCTTCGAGATGACCTCGCCCACGCGTTCAGAAAGGAACCTCAGTAAATCGAACTCCTTGGGACTCAGTTCGAGGGTCACACCGTCCAAACTGACAGATCGCGCAGCTGCATTGATCTCTATTCCACCGACGACGATCGGTTGGCCACGGCGACCTTCCCCCGACACCCGTCGAAGCACGGCGCGGACGCGTGCCTCAAGTTGCTCGACGGAAAACGGCTTGACGAGGTAGTCGTCGGCTCCTGCGTCGAGAGTTTTGATGATATCCACGTCCTCGCCACGGGCGGTGGCCACAATGATCGGCACGTCGCTAACTGCCCGGATCATCTTGAGCAGCTCGTTCCCATCAAGATCGGGGAGGCCCATGTCGAGAATCACAAGATCCGGTTTCCCACGCACAACCGCGTGAAGCCCGTCCATTGCGGTCACCATTGACTCGACGACGTAACCCTGACCTGCAAGCACACGGGCGACCAGCTCGCGAATCCTCTGTTCGTCTTCGATGATCACTACGGACACCATGTGTCCACTGTAGAGGTTTTCCGCAATTCTCAACAGACTTTATTGACTCTTTAACGTAATATTGGCCGCAGCCAAAGGAGGTGTGCACCACAATGGCAGCAATGCGGCAGAGACTCCTCCTCGTCGTCGGCTGGGTCATCGTGGCCACCGTGACAAGTTTGGTCGCTTTGGGTGCCGTGACGGTCGCGGGAGGTCGCGTAAATGACCGCCCACTTGAACCGTTGTCGGCAGCTGAAGTAGAAGCGCTTCCCGTCGCAGTGACAGTGGAATCTGCGAACGAGCCCCAAGCCTCCGGCGGCGTCGATAGCGTTGAGAACACGTCCGAGGAAGCGCCCGACCAAACCGGTCAAACCCGCGAGGGTGATATAGCAGCCGACGGAGGGGGAAATCCTCCCGACGACCGCGTCGGGGATATTGACCAAAACCGGTCAACAGCTAACTTCGACGACTCCGTCGCGGAAATTGCCGCGACACAAGTCGCGCATCTCGTTGGAGGATCAATCGGGATAAGACGCTTGGGTGGCGAACTGTTCCTGCAGTGGGTGTCGCCGCAGCCGGGGTTTTCCACCGAACTTGTCCTCGCTCAAACCGACTTCGTGCGTGTCGCCTTTAGCTCCCCGACACATCGATCGCTGGTACTCATCACGCTCGACATTTCTGATATCGAAGTGACCATCACCGAATCTTCGACATGAGAAACAGTTCGCGGCAGCTGGGAGTCCCGACGACGATCCGCTGAGCGTCGCCTCCGAGCATCGATGTCGGTGTTGGTGGACTACGTCAGGGCGACCATTTCGAGAAGTTCCTCCTCAAACCAAACCGTGTCTCCATCGGGCATCAAGATGGCACGATCGGGAACGAGCTGCTCGACGAAGTCGGTGTCGTGACTAACCAGAATCAAGGTACCGACGTACTGCGTAAGCGCGTCGAGTAATGCCTCCTTCGACTGCGGGTCCAGGTTGTTCGTTGGTTCATCAAGGAGAAGCAGGTTGTGTCTCCCCATCACGACCTGGGCTAGAGCGAGCTTCGTTTTCTCACCGCCGGACAACGTGCCGGCATCCTGTTCGACCTTGTCAGCCAGAAGAAAGTGCCCGAGCACCGACCGCAGCTCCCTATCAGGCGACCCGGAGACATCACGCATGTGGTCGATCACTGACTTGCCGGCGCGGATCTGCTCGTGTTCTTGCGCGTAATAACCGACTGATGCGCGTAACCCGTAATGCACGTCACCAAGATCGGACGTCTCGACTCCCGCAAGAATCCGCAACAGGGTGGTCTTCCCAGCACCGTTCAGCCCAACGATAATCATCCGTTCACCGCGGTCGATATCAACGTCGATGTCGACAAACACGACGTTGTCCGCATAAGCCTTGGCCAGCCCCTCGGCCTTGATCGGTGTCCGACCCGTAGTCTCTGGTTGAGGAAATCTGACCGCGACGTTGCGGCGATTCGCCGAGATCTCGGTCCGTTGGGCTTTTAGCTTCTCGACACGGGTCTCCCACGAACGCGCACGCTTGGCCAGCTTCTCGCTCGAGCCTTTAAACCGACGGATGCCCTCCTCAAGGCGAGCGATCTTTGCGTCTTGGTGTTTGCGTTCCTTAAGTCGTCGATCGCGACGGCTCTCACGCTCGGATAGGTAGTAGGAGTAGTTTCCACGAAACGCCTCGAGCGCACCATTCTCGGTGGCGAGCACAGATGTGATGGACTTGTCGAGCAACGGGAGGTCGTGACTAATAACCAACATTCCACCCTGGTAGCGGGAAAGAAAATCCATCAACCACGTCTTTGCTTCGAGATCGAGGTGATTCGTTGGCTCATCCAAAAGCAAGGTATCGGTCTCCGCAAAGAGAATGCGTGCGAGCTCGACCCGGCGGCGTTGGCCACCCGACATAGTTGACACCGGCTGGGCAAGGTCGTCGCCAGCAACGCCAAGCGACGCTGCGAAACGAGTCGCTTCCGCAATAGCGACGTATCCGCCCGCAGCTGTGAACTCGTCGTCAAGCCTGGCATATCGGTGAATCAGCCTGTCACGTTCGTCCCCATCGGCCTGCTCCATATCGCGCCTGACGGACTCCATTCGTCGTTCGAGTGCTCCGATGTCGCGCGCCATCAGGATGCGCTCCAGCGCAGACATTTCCGCGTCCTCAATATCGACGAGCGCGGCTTCTTGGGATAGATACCCCAGCCTGCCCGAAACGACCACCTCACCAGATGCCTCCCGGAGCTCCCCGGCCAGAGTTCTCATGAGGCTCGTTTTTCCCGCGCCGTTGTGACCGACGAGCCCGATCTTGTCACCGGCTTGAAGGGAAAAGGAGACGTCACTCAGCAGGGTGCGTGCGCCAACAACAATGGATACGTCGCGTACGATGAGCATTGCGGGCGATAGCTTACGTCGCTTTGGACCGGGTCAGGCCGAATTCGCGGAAAGTTGAAGGAGGCAGACGATCGCGCGCTCGCCATTTGACCATCCCAACTGCGGTGGGGCGAAATAGGTGGGCGTGCCTTCAATGCTGAGTTCGGCCGCCAAATTGTCGCACACCGCTTGAGCGTCCTGAGGCATGGATTCGGGGTAGGCAGCGTCCCCGTCTCTGTAAAACTCGATACCGAGCACCTCAACATCGGCGACATCGCAATCGACGAGTTGCACAGTAAAGACCACGCTCGACGGGGGTGCCACAAAGCAGGCACCGACTTCGAGGGCACGGCGCGCCACGCGGCGAGTCTCCGAATCAACGCGAAATGACCCGACTGCATTGGTCCCATCGAGCAAGAATGCGTAACAACCAAAGGTGCGTACGCCGTCTTGCCACTCTCGAACGGACGGCGTGAAAAATGCAAAGTCGAAGTTTCCTGTACCTATCAGCGTGTCCGTGTATATCTCAAGTGCCGGCGCACAACTCGACACCGCCTCCGCGTTGAATGTGTTGATGTCTGCCCACTCGGTAGCGGCGGTTTCGTTCAACGAGAAGAGCTCGTAGGTGTGCGGAAACTCACAGTCAACAATCTCCACACCAGCGACCGTCCGGGTCGTCGGTTCATCGAACACAAAACATTGCCCGATCGCGACGTCGAGGAACCGTGTCAGATTTCCGGGAAGCGGCGGGGTTGAACTACTCGCGCATGCGGCAAACACCACGCACGCTCCGAGCAGAAGAAACCACCTAATCATGCCGAGATTCTACGCTGTTTCAGATCCTGGTACAGCTCGAAGCTTGGCGGGTCCCCCACTTATCATCAACACAGTCTCAGCGAGCGTCGGGTGCGTTTCGTTTGACATCCAGCGCTCGAACTGCAGGGCTGGCATCGGTTTTGCAAACAGGGAGCCCTGCATCACATGGCATCCGTCATCCAGCAGATGCCTCGCCTGATCGAGAGTCTCGACTCCCTCAGCGACCGCTTTCATCCCTAGTGCGTCAGCAAGCGTCAAAATGACCGTCGACAGTACGGCCGAGCCTCCCGAACCATCGATGTCGCGCACAAATGCACGGTCCATCTTTAGCGTGTCGATCGGGAAACGTTTCAGATAGCTCAGCGAGCTGTACCCCGTTCCGAAGTCGTCGATCGCGATCTGCACACCCATGCTGTGCAGGCGGTCTAGAACTCGCCTCGTCAGTTGAGTGTCTTCGATGAGGGTCCCCTCGGTGATCTCAATCTCGAGTTTCACAGCAGGCAGACCTGCATCGCTTAGCGCACGGTGCAAAACTTCTACGAAATCGCCACGACGAATCTGACGCACAGACACGTTGACGCTCACAGAGTCAAACTCCATGCCTAGACGCATCCACAACACTGCTTGCCTACATGCCTCCCGAAGAACCCACTCCCCAATTGGGAGAATCAGATCGGTCTCCTCGGCTAGCGGTACAAACCGCGACGGCGGCACAAGACCGAACTCAGGATGATGCCAACGCAGCAACGCCTCAAAACCAACGGTGCGGCCCTCGACTACATCAACCTTCGGTTGATAGACCAGCTCAAGCTGACCTTCGTTGTCGAGAGCCCTGCGCAACCCATCAATTAGGGAGAGTCGCTCTGATGTCTGATCCCGGAGTTCTGGGGTGAAGTACTGGTAGGTGTTGTGCCCGGCTGCCTTAGCGGAGTACATCGCAATATCGGCGTCCCGGAGCAAATCTTGTGCGTTGTCGTCGTCGACCGGATAGAGCGCGATGCCGATTGATACCGAGGTTCGGAACTCGATACCGTTGATGTTGTACGGAACACTGAGGGCGGCGAGAATCTTCGTTGCGACGTTGCCGGCGTCTTCGATTCTGTGGTTGCCTTCGAGAACAACCGTGAACTCGTCCCCACCGAGGCGCGCAACAGAATCTGACTCACGAACGGTCCCAATGAGCCGCTCGGCGACTTGCTTAAGTAGGTCATCACCCACGGCGTGCCCGTAACGATCGTTGACACCCTTGAAGTCATCTAGGTCCAAAAACATCAACGAGACGAGCGAACCGTCGGTCCGTGCACGGGCCACCGCCGACTCGAGATGTTCGTTGAATAAGGTCCGGTTCATGAGTCCGGTGAGCGGATCGTATCTCGCAAGGTATGTCAGCCTGCGCTGATCCCGATCACGGGCATCTCGTTGTTTTTCGACATGGCTGTACCAGACAGTACGAAGTTGCCGTTCGGCCGGCCGGATGAGAAACAAGCCCTCTAGCACTATGAGGATGAGCGTCGCCGCAAGCAAGATGAGCTGCGTCGTCTTGAGTGATTGAACGCGGCCCGCGGCATCATTCTCGAGCTGGGCGACAACGACTTCCATCGCGGCCTGGAACAGGGACGACTCATCATCGATCGCCTCGACGTAGGTCGCCGTAGGTTTACCGTCGGAGAGTGCCTTGATGTAGGCGTTTGTGGAGTCCCTGAGTCCGGCGCGATAAGGTTCGGCGACCATGAACAGCTCAAGAATAACTGGCCCGGTGTTTCCGGGTAAGCCAAGCTTGGGGTCGCCAACCCAGAGCCCGCTTTGCACCATTTCGAGTTCGTCGAGCGTTGATCGGATGGCACGGACAACATCGTCGACGGGTATCGAACCCGCATTGGCGAGTCCACTCTGGGCCTGGACCGCGATTCGTTGGGCAATTGTGATCTGACCGGCGGCAGCGCTCACTTGGGCAGCGTCGTGCTCTTGGCCGTTGAGCGACGATTGCGTGACAAACGCTCCCGCGATGATGAGCAGGGCTATCAGTCCTAGACCGACCACATACCGAACAGTCGACTTACCGATGACTGCGTCGACAGGACCCGGCTGCGTGGGCGCCTGATGGACCCAGGGTCGTCGCAGCATCTTGTGTATCACCAATCCTGTCTAATTGACATTGGCGCGGCGCAGGGCGCTCACCGGTCCAACAAGATGACTATCGGCAAGGCCGCACTGAGAATTGAGCCGTGATCGTGGTTCGCAGAGAGTTTGTCGACCTAGTGCCGCGTCAGGCAACGGCACTAGCTTCTAACCGAGAGCTCGGTGCAGGAACGCCGCCATCTGACCCCGCGTCACAAAACCGTTCGGACAGAACCAATCCCCCACCGTGTTACAACCCCGTGTGATCCCCTCACCAGCCAACCACAAAATATCGGCGTCGAACATCGAATCACCGATATCCACAAACATACCCGAGTCAACACTCTTAAACGTACAAGTCAGAGTCTCACCCGCAGCCACCGTCACCGTCCCAGTGGCCCCAGAAGACGTACAGCCACCCCCAATACCAGTCAACTCATAACCCGCAGACAGACTCTCAGTCACCGCATAAGAACCCGGCGACACAGTGAAAGACCGCTGACCGGTCCCAGCCGCCGTCGTGATCTGTCGCGTGTCAAGTAGATGAGACAGATTTCTGGTCTGGTGGGTTTGGTTTCGGGGTTTGTTGGTAGCGTTCGATGGGTCGGGCCATGCCGATTCCTTCGTGGGGCCGGATCGTGTTGTAGACGATC